>NZ_LFKW01000001.1:0-15799 GCF_001040865.1 Cellulomonas sp. A375-1
GGCGGGGCCGGTGGTGGTGGCGGGCGCGCGGGTCGACGTCGCGGACGGCGACGCGAGCGCCTCGTCGTCCCCGTGCGTGCACGACGCCACGAGCAGGGCGACGGCGAACGGGAGGGCAAGGGCTGTGCGCCGCACTCGGGCTCCGAACGTCGGTCGTGGCTCCGGCCGCACCCCGGCCGGACTCGGCGAGTCTAGGCAGGATCTGCACGTCCGAGCGCGTGCGACGACGACGAGCGCGGGGACTGGCCGTCCGATTCATCCTGGTCGCCGGGCGGGTGCGGGAGTACGTTGCGCGTGAGTCGGCGCGCGGGCGCGCCGAGCCCGAGCGACCCGGGGGATCGCCATGGACGACGACCGGTCCAGCACTGCGGACGACGCCGACGAGCACGACCAGCTCCAGATCCGGATCCCCCTGAAGCTCGACGACGCCGGGCGCGCGGTCGTCGAGGTGCGGTCCGCGACTCTCGACCGCGCGGCCGACGAGGTGCAGCTCGTCGTCGTCGACAAGCTCGCGCACCGCACGCTCGACTGGACCGTCGACGCCCAGGAGATCCCCGGCGCAGCCGTCTGGTCCGGGACGAGCTTCGCGGCCCCGGTGATCGCCCGCGAGGTCTCGACGATCCTGAGGTCGGTCCTGCCGCGCTTCTACGAGGACAGGATCGGCGCGTTCTCGACGCCGCCCGCCGCGATCCGCCCCGGCTCGTCTCCCAGCGCGACGGAGGCGGACATGGCGCCCGGGACGCCGCCCGGTCCGGGAGACCCGGGCGGGGATCTCTGAGGGCGTCCGATGGGAGACGTGGTCAAGTCCGTCCTCGGGGGCGGGTGGGGCCTGGTCGTCGGGTGGATCCTGCCCGTGTTCCTCGCCGCGCAGGGCTTCGCCTACGTGATCGCGCGGCTGGCGTTCGTCGACCTCAGCGAGGAGTTCGAGGGGCTGACGTGGGCGTCGCAGCAGCTCGCGCTGCTCGCGGTGGCCGCCGTCCTGGGCCTCGTGCTGGCTGCCGCGCAGGCGCCCCTGTACCGCGTGCTCGAGGGGTACTACCTGGGGTGGCCGTGGCTCGTCGAGCGACGCACGAACGCCCACCGCGCGCGCCGGACCCGCCTGCTGGCGACGTACGAGACGTCGACCGCGGCGGGGCAGGCCGTGCGCGCAGGGCTCGCCTACGAACGCGCCGCGCGCTACCCGGCCGACGAGACGCAGTTCGCCCCGACTCAGCTCGGCAACGCGATCCGGCGGTTCGAGACGTACGCGCGCAACCGGTACCTGCTCGACTCGCAGCTGCTCTGGCACCGGCTCAAGGGCGTGGCGCCGCAGAGCGCGGTCGACGCGATCACCACCGCGCGCGCGAACGTGGACTTCTTCGTCGCGCTCCTGTACGGAGCGGTGGTGCTCGTCGTGGGCGCCGTCGTGGGTCTGGTCGTGACCGGGGACCCGCTGCTGTGGCTCGCGGCGGCGGGGTCGGTCCTCGTCGTCGTCGGTGCGTACCGCCTCGCCGTGCTGGCGACCGACGAGTGGGCGGCCACCGAGTGCGCGATGGTCGACCTGGCGCGCGTGAAGCTCGCCGAGGCGTACGGGGTGACGATCCCCGACGACCTCGCCGACGAACGCGCGATGTGGCGCGTGATCTGCACGTTCGTCCGCCGCCCGTACACCTACTCGGATTCCCGCGGCGTCCCCGCCATGCTCACGCGCTACCGCGCGACGGCTACAGACAAGAACTCGCCATCTGAAGGCCGCGCTGCGTCGAACCGGGCCGACCGCCAGGCGTGAGCGGCGAGAGAAGAACGGCTCCGGATCACTCCGGACGCTGGCAGCCGCAAGGCGCGCAGAGGAGTATCGCCCCGGACGCCTGGACTGCTTGCCCGTACCGGACGCTGAGCGGCAACGGAGAGGGGATTGTGGCGCAGGGGCATGGACTGTCCCGGCCGGGGGACGGGCGAGGGCGCGCAACGACGGGCCGCAGCGAGGAACGCGCTCAGCCCAATCGTTGACCTGCAATGCGGACGCCTGCCACCATATCGGCGAGCGGGGGCGAAAAGTCCGGTGTGAGAGCGCTCTCATGGATCGAGTCTGGGGGGACTTATGCGTTCGAAGAGGAACGTGAGACGGGGCTGGGCCGCACTCGGCGCAAGCCTTGCGCTTGTCATCGGCACGGCAGTGGGCGCATCCGCGTGGACCAACTATGGCGACATCGCATGCACGTCGTCGACCGGATGGCAGATTCACATCAAGAGCTACACGAAGGGTGACCTCCGGCACGAGCTGGTGGCTCCGAGCGGAGCGCTCAGCTACTGGAGGTACCCGAGCAGTTCGTCGTACGTGACCTGGGTGAACAAGACGGGCAAGACTCACGCGACGCAGGTCTCCGTGCTGGCGGACTACTTCTCGTCGGCGAGCCGGTACTGCGGCACCACGTGACCCATCGGGCGCCGGGCGGCCGAGCTTGCCGCCCGGCGCCCCGGACCGGTCGTCGGCCGCTGCAGGACGTGTCTCTGAATCGCCGACAAAGCGTTCGGCTTCGGGCGCGATTCGCAATGGCGGTATGTCTTGGCCAGCGACAAAGGCGGCTCGGTCATTGACAGTGTGAAGGTGAACAAGGGGGCGGGTTTGAGAAGGACCAATGGTCGGCGTGTGCCCGTCGCTTTGGCGTGTGCTGGGGCGACTCTCGGGTTGGTGCTCGTCGTCGGGCTCGGCGCGTGCGCGCAGGACGTCGCCAACGAGCCCCCGGACGTCGAGTGGACCGCGCCGGCGTGGTTCGCCGAGCAGGCGCAGGCCCGGGAAGAGGAGCGACTCGGGTACCAGCGCTGCATGGACGCCAAGGGCTGGGACCGCACCATGATGGAGGGTGGAGGTTCCGTCGAGCCGTTCGTCGCGGAGGACGCGGACGACCGCAGCGAGATCGGACGCTTCGATGAGGACGTCGAGGCATGCCGCGTCGAGCTGGGCCTGCCAGAACCGCACGAGATGACCGCGGACGAGCTCGCGGTGCAGTACGACGCCGAGCTCGACATCGCCCGGTGCCTCGAGCACCTCGGCTTTGAGATCTCCGAGCCGCCGTCGCGCCAGGCCTGGATCGACCGGATGCTCGCGGCCAATCATGACCCCAGCACCGCAGGCGACTTGTGGGCACCGCACAACGAGCTGGCCGAGCGGGCGGTCGCGGGCGAGCAGGACATCGAGCGGCGCCTGGACGAGGCGCAGGCGCAGTGCCCCCAGTACTGGGTGCCGTGATGGGTCGCGCGCGAGCAGCAGCCACCTGGACCGCGATCGCCGTCGTCGCAGCGGGAGCGGGGTTCTGGGCTGGACGGGCGACGTTCGTGCCGCCCGCGCCGGAGGTTGAGTCGAGCGCTCCGGCGCTCGTCACGGTGGCCGACGGGTCGATCGGTTCGGTGCTCGAGCTCGCGGCGACGGTCTCATGGCCGCTCCAGGCGGCGCTGACGAGCCCGGCCGACGGCGTCGTCACGTCGGTCGTCGTCCCGGACGACGCACCCGTGGACCAGGGAGACGTGATCCTGTCGGTGGGGCTCGCGCCAGTGGTCGTCGCGGAGGGCAGCGTGCCTTCCTTCCGCGACCTCGCGGCGGGGAGCAAGGGGGCCGACGTCGCCCAGCTGCAGCGCCTGCTCGTCGACGGGGGACACCTCGACGTCGCACCCGACGGCACGTACGGGCCCAGCACCGTCGCGGCGGTCAGGCGGTGGCAGAAGGCGGTCGGCGCTGAGGTCACGGGGGCGGTCGCTGCGGGCAGCGTCGTCTTCGTGCCCGAGCTGCCGGCGCGACTCACGCTGGCGAGCGGCATCGGCGTCGGCCGGGCGATCGCACGCGGCGCCGACCTCGTGCTGCCCGTGGCGGCGGTTCCCGACGTGACGATTCGTCTCGACGCAGAACGGCGTGCGCAGGCACCGAGCACGGGGCAGGTGGTGCGCGTGGACATCGACGGGACGACCGTCGAGGGCGTCGTCGGTGACTCGACGGTGGCCGCCGAGACCGGTGTGACGACGTGGAGCGTGCACGCTCCCGACGGCAGTCCGTTGTGCGAGAAGCTCTGCCCGGACCTGGCGTACGCCGGTGGTCAGCTCACGTACCCGGCGACGGTGGTCACCGCGCCGGAGGTGGCTGGAGCGGTCGTTCCGCTCGCTGCGCTGGCGACCGCCGCGGACGGCTCGTCGTTCGTCGTCGCGCCCGACGGCGCCCGGGTCGCGGTGGAGATCGAGGCGCAGGACGGCGCGCAGGCGGTCGTCTCGGGCGTCGAGGTGGGAGCGCGCATCCGGCTCTTCGCCGACGAGGGCGGCACGAGCGACGCGGGTGCCGATCCGACCTCCGCCGCGCAACCATGACGGCGAGGCTCACCGCGCGCGGGCTGGGCTTCCGGTACCGCCGGACGGCTCCGCTCGTGATCGGCGACCTGGATCTCGACTTCGCTGCAGGCGCGATCACGACGATCACGGGGGCCTCCGGGCGAGGCAAGTCGACGTTGCTCTACGTGGTCGCAGGCCTGCTGCGCCCCGCGACGGGCCACGTGCTCTGGGACGGTACGCCGCTGGACACGCAGCCTGACGGGCGCCGCGCCCAGTGGCGCGCGGTCACCTCGGGGTTCGTCTTCCAGGACGCGATGCTCGACCCTGCCCGCACCGTGATGGACAACGTGTGCGAGCCGGCGCTCTTCGCTGGGATGGAGCCGCGCCTCGCGCGGCGCCGCGCAGCCGACCTGCTCGAACGGCTGGGCGTCGCGCACCGCGTGGGGCATCGTCCGGGGGAGATCTCCGGGGGTCAGGCACAACGGGTGGCGATGTGCCGGGCCCTGGTGATCGACCCGGCCGTCCTCTACTGCGACGAACCGACGGGCAACCTCGACGACGAGTCGGCGGCCGTCGTGTGGGAGATGCTCGAGGAGACCGCAGCCGACGGCACGACGGTGCTCGTCGCCACGCACGACCAGCGGCTCGCCGCGCAAGCAGATGCGCGAGTCGTGCTGTGACCTCGACCCGGGCGGTACCTTCGGACGCGACGGCGGGCGTCGAGCAGCGCACCCGTGGCGCGCTGACAGGACGTCCCCGCGCGGCTGCCCTCGTGCGGGACGGCGTGCTCACCGCGCGCGCTCAGCCCGTCGCCACCGCGACGGCCGCGCTCGTCGTCGCGCTGGTCACGCTCGTGACCCTGCTCACGACCGGCCGCGCCGCGGCGACGGAGGCCGAGGTGGTCGCGTCCATCGACGCCGTCGGCACGCGGCTGGTCGTCGCCACGGACACCACCGGCGAAGCGGGGATCGACCCCGCGACCGTCGCCGCCATCGCGGAGCTCAGCTCGGTGACGTGGGTGTTCGGGCTCGGCCCGGCGACCGATGTGGAGAACGTCGCCGCTGGGCATGCCGGGCCGGCACCGCTGCGGGCCCTCGTCGGCGGCCTGCCCTCCGACGTCGCGCTTGCCGGGGGCCGGGCTCCGGCGACGCCCGACGAGGTCGTGGTGGGGAGCTCGGCCGCGACCGCGCTGCGGATGCCGGACGTCGCGGGAGCGTTGAGCGACGGTGCGCGACGCTACGCGGCGGTCGGCCTCGTCGAGGGGACCGGCCCGTTGAGCTTCCTCGACGACGGCGCGCTGCGCATGGCCGCGCCCGACGAGGACGTGCCGCTGCGGTACGTCTACGTCCTGGCCGCCTCCGCCACGCACGCGCAGGACGTCGCGGACGCCGTGCGGGCGCTCGTCGTCGCCGACGCGCCGTCGGCCGTCGACGTCTCTGTGTCGAGCGGTGCGCTGGAGCTGCGCGACGTCATCGCCGGGCGGCTCGGAGCCTCGTCGCGGCAGACGATGGCGGGCGTGCTCGGTGTCGGCCTGGTCCTCGTCACCGTCACGATGCTCGGCGCGGTGGCCGGCCGGCGCCGCGACTTCGGGCGCCGGCGCGCGCTGGGTGCCACGCGTTCCGCCGTCGTCTCGCTCGTCCTCGTCCAGTCGTCGTGCGCCGGGCTGGCGGGCGCAGTGCTCGGGGCCGCGAGCGGGCTCGCGGTCCTGAGCGCCACCGGTGTCGCCTGGCCGACCGCGCAGTTCGTCGCCGGCGTCATGGTGCTCGCCGCGCTGGTGACGCTCGTCGGCTCCGTCCCGCCCGCCGTCGCGGCGGCGCGGGCCGACCCGGTCCGCATCCTGCGCGTCCCGTAGGCCGTCACGAGCTCCGCGCGTCGGCCCGCGCAGACCGGCAGTCTGCCGGACGCGTTCGGACGGGGTGCGGACTAGGTGCTCGTGGTGCGCAGGGCGCGGTCGGCGGCGTCGACGAGCCAGGTGAAGCTCTCGTCGAGGTCGGTGGCGAGCTGGAACCCGCCCGCGGCCTCGAGGACGGCGAAGCCGTGGAACAGGCTGCGCAGCATCCGCAGCGCGTGGACGGTGTCCTCGGGGGCGACGGGGTAGCCGACCAGCACCGCGGACAGCGAGTCGAGCACGCGTGCGCCGGCGGCGACGAGCTGCTCGTCGGGCTCGTCGGCGTCGATGCGGACCGTGGCGGAGTAGCGGCCGGGGTGCGCGACGGCGTAGCTGCGGATCGCGCGGGCGGCGGCGGCCAGTGCGTCCTTGCCCGCGCGGCCCTGCAGCGCGTCGCGCAGCGCTCCGCCGAGCTCGGTGAGCGCGAGCACGGCGACGCGCCGGTTGAGGTCGCCCTGGCCGTCGACGTGCTTGTACAGGGACGGGGCGCGCACGCCGAGGCGTTCGGCGAGCACGCTCATGGTGACGTGGGCGAGCCCGACCTCGTCGGCCAGGCTGGCGGCTGCTGCGACGACGACCTGCGGGTCCAGCCCGGCCCTAGGCACGCGCGTGCGCCCGCGCGAAGGAGAGCACCAGGGCGGCGGTCTCGTCGGGGAACTGCGTGTGCGGGTAGTGCCCGGCGCCCTCGATGACCTCGACCCGGCCGAGCCCGGCGGGCATCGCGGCGACGACAGCCTCGCCCTCGGCTCGCGGGTCCGCCCAGTCCGGGTCCAGCGAGCCCTCGACGACGAGCGCGGGGCAGGTGATGTGGGCGAGCTGCGCGCCCGCGTCGACCGGCGCGGACTGGCCCATGCGCCGCATCGCGCGCATGCGCCCCGGCTCCCGCAGGTTCGCGGCGATCCACGCGAGCTGCGCGTCCCAGTCGGCCGGACGGCGACCCGGGTAGGCCACGTCGAGGTACTTGTGCCACCACGCGACGCTGCCCAGCAGGCCGGTCATCATCAGTCGCGTCATCCCGGTCCGGTACCGCGCGACCCGCAGGTCGCCGAGCCGCACGGACTGCCGCCGGGTGAACGGCGCGAGCTCGACGATCCCGGCGACGAGCTCGGGCGCCTGCGCCGCGGCGATGGTCACGGCACCGCCGGACAGCGAGTGCCCGACGAGGACCGCGGGGCCGCCGCCGAGGTGCCGGACGAGCGCGAGCAGGTCACCCGCGACAGCCGTACGGCTGTAGGTGGGCCACGTGGCGGTGGACTCGCCGCAGCCCCGCAGGTCGAGCGCCGCGACCCGGTAACCGGCGGCCACCAGCCGGGGTGCCACGAAGCGGTAGGCGGCGCGGCTGTCACCCATGCCGTGGGCGAGCACGACGAGCGGGCCCGTCCCGGTGACGTCATAGGCGAGCGTGCCGCCGTCGACGACGAGGCACTCGGTCATCCCGACCTCCTTTGGCTAAGACCATTAGCCCTAAAGCTAACGCCCGTAGCCGCCTCGGTCAACCCCTCGCCGACGAGGTCGCCCCGCCGTCCACGCCCCGCCACCCGTTTGTGGGTGGAGAAACGCCCGCCTGGCGACGCTTTCTCCACCCACAACGCCCGATCACCGGGGCGCCGCGCGACACGTGTCGGGGTCAGGTGAGGATCACGAGCTCGCGCGTGGCGCGGGTCATCGCGACGTACCGGTCCACCGCCCTCTCGATGCCCGTCGCGTCCGCGTCCTCGGCTCCCGTGCCGGCGGAGGACGAGCCGGGCGACGACGGCTCGACCAGCACCACGAGGTCGAACTCGAGGCCCTTCGCGAGCTCGGGGGTCAGCGACCGCACGCGCGGGGAGTCCGGGAACGTGGGGTCGCCGATCACGCACGCGAGCCCCTCGTCGTGGGACTCGAGCCACGACGCGACGATCGCCGTCAGGTCCCGCACCGAACCGTGCGCGACGGGCAGGCCGGTGCTGCGCACGGACGTCGGCACGTTCGCGTCGGGGAGGACCGCGCGGATCACCGGCTCGGCGTGCGCCATGACCTCGGCGGGCGTGCGGTAGTTGATGCCCAGCGACGCGATCGTCACCTGGCTCAGCCCGACGCGCGCGAGCCGCTCGGCCCACGACGAGGTGAAGCCGTGCCGGGCCTGCGCACGGTCGCCGACGATCGTCAGGCTCCGCGACGGGCACCGCGCGAGCAGCATGTGCCACTGCGCGTCGGTGAGCTCCTGCGCCTCGTCGACGACGACGTGCGCGAACGGCCCCGCGAGCGTGTCGGCCTCCGCGGCCGGCAGCGCGGCCTCGTCGACGAGCGCGTCGCGCAGGTCGCCGAGCTTGAGCATGCTCATGACCTGCAGCTCGGAGTCGTCGGACTCGACCAGACGGTCGACGACGTCGTCCATGTAGGCGCGGTCGGCGGCCTCGGTCGCGGACGCGCGTCGCCGACGGGCCGAGGCCCCTGCGTCGCCCAGCCGCCGGCGGGCGGCGTCGAGCAGCGGCAGGTCCTCGAGCGTCCACGCGGTCGGGTCGTCGCGTTGCAGTAGCGCGACCTCGTCGGGTGTCAGCCCTGGCGCGCACCGGCGCAGGTAGGCGGGGACGGACCACAGGTCCGCGACGAGCTCGGGCGCCTCGAGCAGCGGCCACGCGCGGTGCAGCGCGCCGACGAGGTCGCGGTCGCGGGCCAGTGCCGCGCGCAGGCGGTCCTCGGGCACCTCGTCGTCGCCCACCTTGGCGACCAGGATCTCGACGAGCTCGTCCCAGACCTGGTCGCGCGCCTCGTTGTGCGGCGTGCCGGGCTCGGGCGCGTCGAACGCGTCGGCCCAGTCCGACGGGCTCAGCCACAGGTCGACCCACGGCGTCTCGACGAGCAGGCCCTCGCGCGGCGGCCGTTCGGAGAACTGCACGGCAGGCTCGATCGCCCGCACCAGCCCGGCCGACGCCTTGAGCCGCGCGACTGCCGGGTCGCTCTCGGGCACGGCCGACGAGCCCTCGGGCACCAGGTCGCGCAGCGTGCACGTGCGCACGCCCTCCTCGCCCAGGCTGGGCAGCACGTCGGACACGTAGTCGAGGTACGGCTGGTGCGGCCCGACGAACAGCAGGCCGCCGCGCCGGTGCCCGAGCCGCGGGTCGGAGTACAGCAGGTACGCCGCGCGGTGCAGTGCCACCACGGTCTTGCCGGTCCCGGGACCGCCGTCGACGACGAGCGCGCCCCGCGACCCCGCGCGGATGATCGCGTCCTGATCCGCCTGGATCGTCCCGAGCACGTCGCGCATCTGCGCGGACCGGGCGCCGCCGAGCGACGCGAGGAACGCGGACTGGTCATCGAGCGCCGCGCGGTGCTCGAGCCCCTCGGGCGTGAACACCTCGTCCCAGTAGTCGGTGACCCGGCCGGCGGTCCACCGGTACCGGCGTCGGCTGACCAGGCCCATGGGGTGCGCGTGCGTCGCGCCGAAGAACGGCTCGGCGGCGGGTGAGCGCCAGTCGACGAGCAGGCGGCGACCGTCGGCGTCGGTCAGCCCGAGGCGCCCGACGTACACGGCCTCGTCGTCGGCGCCGACCGCGCGCCCGAGGCACAGGTCGAGGCCGAACCGACGCAGCAGGTGCAGCCGTGCGGTGAGCCGGTGCACCTCCTGGTCGCGCTCGAGGGCGGCCGTGCCGCCACGGCCGGGTGCCTTGCGCGCGGCGGCGAGCCGCTGGGTGAGGTCGTCGAGCTGGTGCTCGAGGGTCGTCGCGATCGCCGCGAAGTGCTGCTCGTCGCGGTCGATCGACGCCGGGTCGGCCTTGGCGGCGAGCCGCTCGGGCAGGTCGAAGGCGGTGGTGGGGAGAACCGGCACGTCATCAGCTCCGTGGGGTCGCGCGCGCCCGGTGCGCACGCGACGGGGTCGCGAGGCCGACGATTCTGCGCCGCGACGGGGGCCTTGCCGCAAGACCCCCCGTGAGCTATACCTTGAAAGTGGAGAGCACCGCGGTGCTCTCCTTCTTCATGCCGGCCCGGAGCTCCCGCCGGCCTCGTGGCCGGCTCAGTCGGTGGTCACCGGCGGGACGATCTCGACCGTCGGCGGCCGGACCTCGTCGCGCAGCCGGCCCATGCGGGCGTCGAGCTCGGTCGCGACCCGCGCCGCGTCGTCGAGCTCGGCCGCGAGGTGCGCGGGCATCGCCGAGCGGTACTTGTACGACAGCTTGTGCTCGACGCTCGCCCAGAAGTCCATCGCGATCGTGCGGATCTGCACCTCGACGGGCACCTGCTCGACGTGCTGCGACAGGAACACGGGCACCTCGACGATGAGGTGCAGCGACCGGTACCCGTTCGCCTTGGGCTGGGCGATGTAGTCCTTGGTCTGCAGCAGGCGCAGGTCGGGCTGCGCGCTGAGCATCTGCGCGATCCAGTAGACGTCGGAGACGAAGCTGCAGGTCACGCGGATCCCCGCGATGTCGCGGATCTCCGCGCGGATCGCCGGGATCTCGAGCGCCACGCCACGCCGCAGCGACTTCTCGAGCAGGCTCTCCGCGGACTTCAGCCGCGTCCGCACGTGCTCGATCGGGCTGTAGTCGTGGATCGACTCGAACTCCTGGCGCAGGATGTGGATCTTGGTCGAGACCTCGTCGATGCCGAACTGGTAGTACTTCAGGAGCTTGACGACCTCGTCGCGCAGCGCGCGCGAGCGGGTCAGCAGCGCCTCGGCCTCGTCGAGGTCGGCGGCCGTGACGTCGGTCCGGGCGCTCGCCATGTGCGCGACCAGTCGCCGCTCGAGGTCGTGCAACGGCCGCCCCGGGGCCGTGTCGTCGATCATGTGCTGGTGCCTCCCGTCGGCCTCCACCGTAACGAGGCCCGGGACGACGACCGTGGGACCGGTCGGCCCCGGCAGCCAGGGGTCAGCCGCAGTAGTCGCAGATCCCGGTGCCGGGCAGCGTCATCGAGCAGGTCGGGCAGATCGGGGCGACGCGCTCCGGCGCCGCCGTGCTGCGGCGCGTGGTGGCCGCGCGCGTGGTCGCCTTGGCACGGGCCGACGAGCGGGCGGCCGCACGCACGGCCGCGGTCGGCTCGGTGACCTCGAACCCGCGCTTGCGCACGAGCGTGGTCGCCGCGTTCAGGCTCGCCGTGATCTCGTTCGCGGGCGCGATCCGGCCCGTCGCGAAGCGGTGGGCGACGCCCAGGATCGCGGGCATGTCGTACGTCGTGCCCCCGTGCTCGATCGTGTAGTCGCCGTTGGCCGTGTAGCCGTACACGCCGAGGAAGTCGTCGCGGCCGCGGGTGTCGTACTCCGCGATCGCCTGAAGGATGTGCTGACGCGTCACGCCGGAGAAGGTGGCCACCTGTCGAGCCTACGTCTCCCGCAGGCGGCTCCGAGCGGTCGGACGTGTGTGATTGCCCGCTCGCACGTGTTCGGGCCGGGTCTGGACCTCGGTGGCAGATCCGACATCGGACGTTCGTCACATCCCTCAGTCCTTTCGGTTGGAGCATCGCCGCCGATGCGTAGGCCCGAAGGCCCATGTGCGAACCGGACATCGCACGGGACCATCGCAAGGTGGACAAGCGTCCAGGAATCACGTGGAACGGAGCGAGCGGGTGACGGTGCTGGGTGCGGCGACGAGCGCCGACCTTCCCGACGTCGCCTGCGTGCTGGGTGAGGCGTTCGAGGACGACCCCGTGATCGTCAGCATCGTGGGCCCCGGCGCCGCGCGCCGTGAGCGCGCCACCCACCTCTTCAACGCACTCCTGCGCGCGGAGCACGGCAACGGCGTCGTCGTCGACGTCGCGCGCGACACCTCGGGTGCGCTGCTCGGCGCCGCGGTGTGGGAGGAGCCGGACGGCCAGGGCGCGAGCCTGCCCGCGCTGTTCGCCCAGGCGGGGACGTTCGTCCGCGCGGTCGGCGTCCTCGGCATCCCGCGCGCGCTCGCGACCCGCTCGGCGCTCGCCCGCTACCGCCCGGACCGACCCCACTGGTACCTCGGCCAGATCGGCGTCGCGTCGTCGGTCCGCGGGACCGGCGTGGGGTCGCACCTGCTCGCGCACCGGCTGCGCCAGGTGGACGACTCATGCGCCGGCTCCTACCTCGAGTCGTCGACCGAGCGGAACCGCGCGCTCTACCTGCGGCACGGGTTCGCGTCGCACGGCGTGATCGAGGGCGTCCCGGACGCGGCGCCCGTCGCGATGTGGCGAGCCCCGGTGGGCGTCCGCGCCTGAGCCTGGCAGCCGCGCGAGGCGGCGCGACGCGCTGACCTCTCGTGGAGCGTCCACGCCCTGCATTACGCAACGATCGCGTGCCCAAAAAAGGTCCCTGACCTGCGGGATCGAGTCGCTCGCGGGTGGTGGCGCGATCCGCGTGCCGGGTCTACCGTCGAACGAACGAGCCCTCGGATCCGCTCTCCCGACGTGGATCACCAACCCGGAGGTGCACCATGACCGACCTCGTGGACCTGCCCGCCATCGCCGAGTGCTCGGTGGCCGGCTGCTCCTACAACGACCACTCGCACTGTCACGCCGCGGCGATCACGGTCGGCGGCGGGAGTGGCGACGCGCAGTGCACCACGTTCATCCCGCTCACCGTCAAGGGCGGCCTGGACAAGGTCCTCAGCCACGTCGGTGCGTGCCAGCGTCCCGACTGCACGCACAACTCGCACCTCGAGTGCACCGCGGACTCGATCCGCGTCGGCGGCGGTCACGACCTGGCCGACTGCCTCACCTTCGCCCCCCGCTGACGCGCGCCCGCTGACCCGCGGAACGACCCGCGGGCCGACGACCTGCGGGTCGACGCGTCAGGACGCGACGCGGATCAGGTCGCGGACCAGCTCGCCGGCCTCCTCGACCAGCTCACGCTCGCCCGTGACCAGGCCCGGGTCGGCGCGGCGGGTCCGTGTGGCCTCCTCGAGCGCGTCGATCGGGGAGACCGCGCTGCGCACGAGGAACGCTGCGAGCAGCGCGCGGGCTGCGTGGGAGTAGTCGCCACCGGCGTCGACGGCGACCTCGGCCAGGATCAGCGCCGAGAGCGCGACGTCGAGCTCGGCGGTCCCGGCGCGCGCGTTCGCCCAGTCGACGAGCGTCGGGCCGCGCGTGTCCGAGAGCACCACGTTGCCCGGGTGCAGGTCGAGGTGGACGACGACCGGCCCGGTGGGCACGAACGGCCACTGCGACTCGTCGACCGGGGCGTCGGGAGCGGGCGGGATCGCGTGCAGCTGCTCATGCAGGTCCACGAGGATCTGGGCCGCGTCGCCGATCGCCACCTCGCCGGCCGCGAGCGCCTGCAGCAGCGTCGGCCCGTGCAGACGCTCCATGAGCAGGTTGGGCCCCTCGCTCAGGTAGACCGCCGGGACGGGGAAGCCGTGCGCGGCGACGTGCCGCAGGATCCGTGCCTCGTGCGCGGCGTCGTGGTTGCCGCGGTAGCGCCGCAGGACGTAGTCGTCGTCGAGCGCGAAGACGTCGGCGCTCGAGCCGTTCGCGAGCAGGGGGCCGGGGTCGTCGAGCGTCAGCACGCTCGCGTCCGGCACGGGCCGCGGGAGGCGGTTGGCGGCGTGCGCGCTGACAACGTGCGGGCCGGTCGCGTGCGGTTCGGTGCGGGGGCTCAGGGTGTCCGGAGCGTCAGCCGCCTTGTGCTCGTTCTGCCGCGGGAGCGGGTTCGGCGCCGGGGTCGCCGCCGCGTCGTCGCCCGCTGCCCCGTGGGGTTGCGGGGCAGGGTCGTGCGGGGCGAGGCCGGACGGGGTCATGCATCGAACATAACCCCGGTTCTGGGTGGATGCACCCGTCGAGGGGGTCGCGTGATCGCGACACGCCGGGGCCGGTGCGTGACAATCCCCGCCGCCGCGGTCTCAGGGCCGGGCGAGCTGCGCCAGGCGCTGGGTGGCGTGCGCGTGCGTCGCGGGCAGCGGCTCGACCCAGCAGCGCAGCGGCCGTCGGGTCACGTCCCCCAGTCCCAGTCCGGAGGCGTGCTCGTCGACGAGCACGCGCAGCCGTGCGGTCGGATCGTCGTGCGGCTCGTCGTCCCCCAGCAGCACGACGAACACGCCGCTGCCGAGGCTCGCCATCGCCCGAGCCGGCCCGAACACCTCGCGCAGCGAGGCGCCGACCGCCGCCGAGCGGGCGATCCGGCTCAGGCCGTCGGGGGTGCCCGCGGCGACGTCGACCACGAGCAGCCGGCCCGTCGGACCGTCGTCGGGGTAGCACTCCGCGAGGCGCAGGCGCAGGTAGTCCGCGGCCGGCAGCCCGGAGCCCGCATCGAGCCCCAGCGCGAGCGCGACCCCGCCCGCCTGGGCGTCGGCCCACCCCGTGCACAGCGCGCGGAGCACCTCTAGCGGAGGCTCGGCGCCGGTCGTCGTGCGGTACAGGCACGCGAGGTCGTCGATCGTCTCGGCGACGCCCACGCCCGCGTCGCCACGCGCGAAGCCGAGCCGGGCCGCGGCGGGCTCGGCCTCGTCGTGCAGCAGCAGGGCCATCGCGAGCTCGTCGACGGCGGGGTGGGACCAGTCGGAGGGGCGGCGCCACACGGAGGCGACGCTCTCGTCCCGCCACCGCTCGAGCAGGCGCGACGGCTGGCTGGGCAGCAAGGGTCCGGTCTCGGTCGTCACGTGCGATGAGAGGGGACGCCCGACGAGGTGTGACGCGGGTTCGCAACGTTTCACCCGGTCGGAGCACCTAGCGGGGTGGCCTGGGGGTTTCCTGCGGGTCCGTGAGGTATGTCACCCTGGTACCGGTTCGCGGCGGGAGGCCGCGCGGACCGGCGACCGAGGACGGGGTACGGGTGGAGGCGCAGGCGGCTGTCGCGCGCAGCGACGCGGAGCTGATCAGTGCCGCGCGCGCGGGTGACGAGAGCGGCTTCGCGGGCCTGTACGAGCGGCACGCGGCCGCCGCCACGGTCGTCGCCCGCCGGTACACCGACGACCACGCAGACGCCGACGACGTCGTCGCGGACGCGTTCACTGCCGTCTACTCCGCGCTGCGTCGCGGCAACGGTCCCGACGAGGCGTTCCGCGCCTACCTGTTCACGGTCGTCCGCCGGACCGCGAGCGCCCGCCGCGACGTGCTGCATCGCGTCCGCCCGACCGACGACCTCGCGACGCTCGAGGCCGGGACCGCGCTCGCGGGCACCGCCGAGGATCCCACGCTCGAGGGGTTCGAGCGTGGCGTCGTCGCGCGCGCGTTCCACTCCCTGCCCGAGCGCTGGCAGGCGGTGCTGTGGCACACCGAGGTCGAGGGCCTGACCCCGGCCGAGGTCGCGCCGGTGCTCGGCCTGACCGCCAACGGGGTCGCGGCCCTGGCCTACCGCGCGCGCGAGGGCCTGCGTCAGGCGTACCTGCAGCAGCACCTGCGTGACCCGCTCGATGACGGGTGCCGCAGCGTCGCCGGGTCGCTCGGCGCCTACGTGCGCGGCGGGCTCGGGACGCGCGAGAGCGGGAAGGTCGAGACGCACCTCGAGGGCTGCGGCGAGTGCCGGGCGCTGCTGCTCGAGCTCGGCGACGTCAACCACGGCATGCGCGCGGTCATCGCGCCGCTCGTGCTGGGCATCGCGGGGCTCGGCGCGCTTTCCTCCGCGCTCCCGATCGGCGGGGGTGCGCTGGTCGGTGCGGCCGCCGCCGCGGGCGCAGGCAGCGCGGGCTCGTCGGGTGGCGCGAGCGGAGGCGCCGCCGCGGCCGGGGGAGGCGCGGCCGGTGC
>NZ_LFKW01000010.1:0-18236 GCF_001040865.1 Cellulomonas sp. A375-1
CGCGGTTCGGAGGTGTTCTGATGGCGGTGGAGAAGGCGTTCCTCGAGGTCGAGGGCGGGGCCCGGATCCCGTGCCTGTTCAACCCCTCGCAGCTGCAGATCAGCCGCAGCAACTCGTGGGCCGGTGCGGCCGTGCCCGGACGTGACGTGCCGCGGCTGCGGTACACGGGAGCGGAGTCGGGCGTGCTGCGCGTCGACCTGTTCTTCGACACGACGAACGACGGGACGTCGGTCGCGGCGCACACGGGCAAGATCGTCGCGCTCATGGACATCGACCCGGGCCTGCCGGGGTCGGACGAGTCGAGCCACAACGTGCGCCCGCCGTACGTGACGTTCCACTGGGGTGATCTGCACTCGTTCAAGGCGGTCGTCGCCGACCTCGACCTGACGTTCACCTACTTCTCCGGGACGGGCACCCCGCTGCGGGCGACCGTGGGCCTCACGCTGCGCCAGTACGAGCCGTCGCAGGCGTTCGGGCGGCAGAACCCGACGTCGGGGACGCCCAAGCCGCACCGCGTGCACCGCGTGCAGTCGGGCGAGACGCTCGACCGCATCGCCGCGCGGTACTACGGCGACTCGACGCGCTGGCGGACGCTGGCCGCCGCGAACGCGATCGCCGACCCGCTCGCGCTGCGTCCCGGGACCCTGCTGACCGTGCCGAGGATCGACTCGTGACGGTCACGCGCGAGGAGACCCTGCTCACCTGGCCGCGGGTGAGCGTGGACGGCCGCGACCTGGACGGCGTGTGGGCCGAGCAGCTCACCGACGTGCGCGTGCGGGCGGGGCTGCGGGCGATCGGCCGCGCCACGCTGACGTTCGCGGACCAGGGCTTCGCGCTCGCCGAGGCGTCCACGGTGACGATCGGCTCGAAGCTGTCCGTGACGAGCGTCGACCTGTCGGCCACGACGCTGTTCGTCGGGACCGTCACGTCGGTGTCGAGCGAGATGGACAACGACGGGCCCCGCCTCGTCGTCGTCGCGGACGACCTCGCGATCGAGCTCACGCGCGCGAGCGGCGCCGAGACGTACCACGAGATGAGCCTGGCGGACGTCGTGACCAAGCTCGTGACGACGCCCCTGCGGCTCGGCAGCAAGGAGGGCGTGCCCACGACGACGACGCCGTTCGTGCTGCGCAACGGCAGCGCGCTCGCGCTCGTCGACGAGATCGCGCAGCGGTACGGGCTCGACTGGGTGGTCACGCAGGAGACGTTCGACCTGTGGATCGCCGCGACCGGCGGCGCGCCGGGGGCCACGCCCGTCTCGCTCACGCTCGCGATCGACCTGCAGACCTTCGCGGTCCGGCAGGTCGGCGACGCGCCCACCGACGTGACCGTGCGCGGCTGGAACCCCGAGCAGCAGACCGCCGTGACCGGCGAGGCGAGCAGCCCGCAGTCGCGGTCCGGGCAGCAGCCCGCCTCGGGCGACAAGCGCAACAGCTACACGGGCACGCGCGTCTCACCGGCCTCCGCGCAGGAGGCGGTCCTGCTGGCCCGCGGCATCGCCGCGCGCACCGGCCGCATGCTCGCGCGCGGACGTGCGCTGTTCACGCCCGCGCTGCGCGCCGGGGGCACGGTGACGATCGACGGTGCGGGTCCGGGCAACGGCACGTACTACGTGCGTGAGGTCACGCACGTCATCGACCGGTCCGGCGCGCGCACGCTGTTCGTCGCGGGCGACCGCGACCCGGTCACGCTCGCCGACCCGTGGGACCAGGGGTGGGGCCCGTCGAGCTTCCGCCACGCCGGGCTCGTCGTCGGCGTCGTGGACGGTCTGAAGGACCCCGCCGCCCTCGGTCGGGTCAGCGTCTCGTTGCCCACCGCCGCGGCGCAGGCGAAGTCCGCGTGGGCACGCGTCGTGCACATGGGTGCGGGCGCCAAGCGCGGTCAGGTCTTCCTGCCGAGCGTCGGCGACGAGGTGCTCGTGGGGTTCGAGAACGACGACGTCGCGCGTCCCGTGGTGCTCGGAGGCCTGTTCAGCGCCAAGTCCGTGGCACCCGACCAGGTGCTGATCCAGGACGGCAAGGTGATCGGGCACCTCATCCGTACCGAGACCGGCCACGCCGTGCACCTGTCCGAGGGCAGCGGTCCCGAGGAGTCGTACATCGAGCTGCTCGCCGCGGGCGGCAACCAGAAGGTCAAGCTCGGCAAGAAGGGTGTGGACATCGTCGCGAACGGGGACGTGCCGCTGACCGTCACGGTCGGGCGCTCGTCGCTCACGTTCGACGGCAAGGGCGCGGTCACGCTCAAGGGCTCGACGATCACGATCGAGGCCACCGACGGCATCGTGCTGGACTCGAAGCAGAAGATCGAGGCGAAGGGCCAGCTCGGCGTCGCGATCGAGGGTCTCGAGGCGTCGATCAAGGGCAAGGCGAGCACCAAGGTCGAGGCCGGCGGCATCCTCGAGATCAAGGGAACGATGGTGAAGATCAACTGATGAGCGAGATCACCAGCGCGGCGGACTTCGTCGGACGAGGGTTCGCGTGGCCGCTCGGCGTCGACCACACCGGCGCGATCGCCCTGACCGCGCCCGGCGGCGACATCGAGGACGCGATCCGCGTGGTGCTGCTCACCGCACCCGGTGAGCGCCTCATGCGTCCGCAGTTCGGCTGCAGGATCTGGGACCTGATGTTCGAGCCCGTGACACCGAACCTGCTCGGCCTGATCTCGCAGGCCGTGCGCGACGCCCTGGCCCAGTGGGAGCCGCGGATCGACGTCGACGACGTCCGGCCCGTCCAGGACGACGACGACTCCGGCCTGGTCCGCATCCAGATCACCTACCGCGTGAAGTCCACCAACGACCGGCGCAACCTGGTCTACCCGTTCTACGTGATCCCCCGTGAGGACACCTGATGGCCCCGCTCGACCCTCCGCACCTCGACGACCGCACGTTCCAGGACATCGTCGACGAGACCAAGCGGCTCATCCCCCGGTTCACTCCCGAGTGGACCAACCACAACGTCGCCGACCCGGGCGTCGCGCTCATCGAGCTGTTCGCGTGGATGAGCGAGATGGTGCTCTTCCGGGTCAACCAGGTGCCCGAGCGCATGTACGTGCACTTCCTCAACCTCGTCGGGATCGAGCCGTTCCCGCCCGCCGTCGCGCACGCGGACCTGACGTTCTGGCTGTCGGCGCCCGCGGACCGCGCAGTGCACGTGCCCGCGGGCACCGAGGTCGCGACCGTCGGCGACGAGCCGGTCGTGTTCTCGACGAGCGCCGAGGCGGTCGTCTCCCCGCCCGAGCTGGTCGCCGCGCAGGCGATCAACGCCGAGGGTCAGGCGACCGACGTGTGGGAGGACCTGACCGTCCCCGGCGCGTCCGCGACGTGCTTCACCTCGCAGCCCGTCGCCCCCGGTGACGCGCTCTACCTGGGCGCGCGCGCGTCGCTCGCCGGGTACGCGGTGCGCCTCGACCTGTCCGCACGTGCCGAGGGCATCGGCGTGGACCCGACGAACGCCCCGCTCGCGTGGGAGGCGTGGGACGGCGAGGCGTGGATCGCGTGCCAGGTCGAGTCCGACACCACCGGCGGGCTGAACAAGTCCGGCTCGGTGCTCCTGCTGCTCCCCCAGCGCCACGAGCCGCTGCTGCTCGGCGGCCAGCTCGCGCACTGGGTGCGCGTGCGGCTGCAGCGCCCGCAGCCGGGCCAGCCGACGTTCGCCGCCTCACCCCGAGTGGCCAGCGCCTCGATTCTCGCGCTCGGCGTGACCGTGCCCGCCGAGCACTCGACGACCCTGCCCGCCGAGCTGCTGGGCCGCTCCACGGGCCAGCCGGGCCAGTCGTTCACGGTCTCGGGGGCACCGGTCGCGAGCCGGCGCGACGAGGAGGGTGTGCTCGTCGTCGCGCGCGGTGTCACCCAGCGCTGGGACGAGGTGCCGGACTTCGCCTCGTCGGGCCCCGGTGACCGGCACATCGTGTGGGACTCGACCACGGGCGAGGTCCGGTTCGGGCCCGCGATCCGGCACCCCGACGGTGCGGTGCGCCAGCACGGCGCGGTCCCGCCCGACGGTGCGGAGATCCGCGTGACCCCGTACCGCACGGGCGGCGGCGCGCGCGGGAACGTCGGCGCGCGCACCCTGACGTCGCTGCGCAGCGGGCTGCCGTTCGTCTCGTCGGTCTCCAACGCGCGGCCCGCGTCCGGCGGCGTGGACGCCGAGACGGTCGCCGAGGCCAAGGTGCGCGGCCCGCTCACGCTGCGCACCGGCCAGCGCGCCGTCACCGCGGCGGACTTCGAGGCGATCACCCGGCAGGCGTCCGTCGAGGTCGCCCGCGCGCGCTGCCTGCCCGCCGCGACGAGCGGCTCGCCCGTCGTGCGCGTGCTGATCGTGCCGCAGGTCCGCACCGACGCGCGCACGCACCGCATCGACGACTTCGCGCTCTCGCCCACGCTGTTCGACGCGGTCGCGACCTCGATCGACGAGCGCCGCATGGTCGGCGTGCCCGTCGAGATCGGCACGCCGTTCTACCAGGGCGTCAGCGTCGCCGCGCTCGTGCGCACCCTGCCCGGCCGTCCCGCCGCGATGGTCCGCCAGCGCGTGTCGGACGCCCTGACGCGGTACGTCCACCCGCTCACGGGCGGCCCCGACGGCACCGGCTGGCCGTTCGACGCCTCGCTCACGGCATCGGCCGCGACACAGGTGGTCGAGGGTGTCGACGGCGTCCTCGCCGTCGACGAGCTGCAGCTGTTCGAGTACGACCTGCGCACCGGGCGGCGCATCGGCGGCGGCCGCGAGACGATCACGCTCGCCGACCACGCGCTGTTCCTGTCCGCCGACCACCGCGTGGTGGTGCGATGACCGGCCGCCCCGCCGACTGGCTCCTGCGGCAGCTCCCCTACGGGATGCTGTCGGAGGACTTCTTCGTGCGGTTCGTCTCGATCTTCCAGGAGCAGGGCGGCACGCTCCTGCAGCACGCCGACAACCTGCCCTACCTCGCGGACGTCGACGTGACGCCCACCGCGATGGTGCGGCAGATGGGCCACTGGCTCGGCATGCCCGGCATCGACACGTCGTACCCGGCGGCGACGCAGCGACGTATCCTGCGAACAGCGGCGCAAACGCTGCAGTGGCGTGGCACGGTCCGCGGTCTGTCCCGGTTGCTCGAGCTCTACTCCGGCGGACCGGTGCGGGTCACCGAGAGCGGCGGCGTGTACGGCGAGGGCGCGGCACCCGACGGACCGGCCTGGGCAGTGCTCGAGGTCGACTCGACGGGACCGCTCAGCGAGTCGGACTTCCTCGCGCTGGTGCTCGACGAGGTCCCCGCGCACGTGCAGGTGGAGGTGCGAGTGGCAGGCCGGACGGTATGGCCCGTACTCGCGGAAGAAGGGGAGATGGCGTCATGACGGACGTCGACGCATCGCGCGACACGCTCGAGGTCACGTGCCCGGAGTGCGGCGCCACCGCGCACGTGCAGGCCGGCGCACGCCTCGCGAGCGACTTCTGCCCGCAGTGCGACTACCCGCTGTTCTGGGCGCGGCCCTCGTCCGCACCGCTTTCCGACGAGGAGACCGACGACGCGCGCTGGCGCGCCCCCGGCGCGTCCGGGTCCGCACTGTCCGCGACGCTCGCGTGCCCCGTGTGCGCCGAGCTCAACACACCCGTCGCCGTGACGTGCGTGCGCTGCGGGTCGAGCATGACCCCACCGCCACCCGTGCCCCCGGCCGCACCCCCGCCGCCCGCCCCCGTGGTCGTCGTGCAGGCGCCGCCAGAGCTCATCCCCTGCAACCACCCCGACACCTGGTGGGTCGTCGTCGTGACCGCCACCGTCACCGCAGCCCTCACCCTCCTAGTGGTCTGGCTCTTCTAGCCCGCCACGACCGTGTAGCCGTCGCCGGTCACCATCAGCACGTCGACAAGATCCGTAGTCCGGTTCGCCCCCGGGTGACGTCTGGACAATGTCCCCGAGCGCGACGTCGTGCAGAAGAACGGGATGCGGCAGACCCGAACAAGGGGCAGACCACTTCCACGGAACGCGGCACACACCCCGAGCCTCCACTGAAGCCGGGGCGGTTCAATCGGCGGCCGGCGTCGCTTCGACCAGATCGACCTCGACCGGTGGCGTCGGTTCGCACGCGAGGCCGACCTCGAGCCGGACGCCGTCACCGCCAGGGTGGTCAGCCTCGCCGAGCGCATCCCGGACGCCATGACGGACGCCTTCGCTGCCGAGGCCGAGCACGGCGACCTCGAAGTCGGCGACCTGCGCTCGCGCATGCTCGACCCGGTTGCGCAATCCTGCCAGCTCGTGGGGTCGCAGTCGGTCCGTCGGTCCGGGTCCGCCACGAGCGCCAGAAGGCAGCTGCGCCAAGCGTGAGCCCGGGCTCCGAGGTCCCGCGCTGGGTCGCCGGTGCACCTCCGGCTCAGCCTCCAGCTCCGCGACTCGCCGTCGACGCCCGCGCCTCAGGGGCCAGCGGCGGGGGTCTGGGCCTCGGTCCAGGCGGAGGTCGCCCAGGTGGACGACGAGCCGACGAAGCGTGCGCGCACCGCTGAGCTGGCGGCGAGCGCCGGGGACGGTGTGCACGTCGCGATGCCCGTCGTCGTCGAGACCGGGCGGGCGGTGCAGCCCGCGATGTCCGTCCACGTCCCGGTGATGCGCACCTGGAACGACACGGTGCCCGCGGGGTTGCCCGACGCGGTCGTCGTGACCGTGGCGGTCAGCACCGTGGCGGTCGCGGTGAGCTCGACCGCGGTCGGCAGCACGATCGTCACGGCGGGCACGGTCACGTTGCTCGACGCCGCGTAGAGACCCGAGCCGGCGTACCGCACGCGCAGGGACGCGGCGCCGCCCGGCCAGCCGGCGGTGCTCGCGGACAACGTCACGGTGCCGGCGTTCGCACCGCCCGTCGCCAGCGTGCCCGTGTCGATCTGCGTCCACGTCCCGCCGACGTTGCGTTCGAGCACGGCCTGCCCGGCGGTCACCGCCGCGGCGCCCGCCGTCACGCGCACGGCGACCGCCACGTCGTCGCCCACGTCGACGGTCGCGGGCGAGCTGGTGACCGCGATCGTCGTCGCGACGGGTTCGACGGTGATGGTGACGAGCTGGAAGGTCGCGCCTGCGGCGATCGTCGTCGGGCTGACGGTCAGGCCCCAGCCGCCCGTGACGCTCGCGGTCACGCTCGCGCCCGTGTTCGGCAGCCACAGGACGGTGTCGCTGCCGCCGACCGCCAGCGTGACGTCGCGCGGGTCCCCGTCCGACGTGGGGCTCACGGTGGCCGCGACGGTCCCGGGTGCGCCGGTCACCGCCGACGTCGCGCGCAGGCGGACCTGCGTCTCGGCGACGGTGAACGTGGCCGTCGCGTCCGCGTTGCTGATCGTCACGTCCTGCGTCCAGACGCCGAGGTGCCCGGACGGCCCGGACAGCGCGACGGTCCACGTCCCCGCAGGGAGCTGCGAGAACGTCGTCGTGAAGCGGTTGGTGCCTGACCTGACGACGGGCTGGGCCGCGCGTGCCGTCGTCCCGCTCGTGACGTTGACGAGCGCACCCGTCAGGTCCGACGACGAGTTCACGGTCACCGCGAGCGAGAACGTGCGGACCGTGAGGATGAGGTCGACGACGAGCCCGTCGCCGGGTTGCAGGACGACGACCCGGCTGGCCGACAACCCGTCGTCGGACACGCTCAGCGTGTACGAGCCGGCCGGGACCGTCGGGAAGCGGTACCGGCCGTCCGTCCCGGTGGTCGCGGTGCGCGAGGCTGCCCCCGGGTCGGCCGGGTCCAGCGTGACGTCGACACCGGAGACGTTCGTCATGCTGCCGTCCGCCTGCTGCAGCTGCACGATGCCCTGGATCGAGCCGTTGGGCGCCGTGACCGGCACGGTCATCGAGCGGATCTCCCCGGCGGCGATCGTCACCGGCATCGACAGCGGCGAGAAGCCGTCGCCCGAGATCGTCAGCGTGTACGTGAGCGGCTTGAGGTCACGGAACACGTACGTGCCCGCTGCGGTGTCCACGCACGGCCCGGGGTCGGTGACCGGTCCCGCGCACGTCGGCGGGATCGCCGCCGGCGGCGGGACGCTGCCGTCGTTGTACGTGAGCCGGACCGTCAGGCCCGGCGCGGGAGCACCCTGGTTGGTCGCGAACAACGTCAGCGACGCGGGCTCGGGGTCGAGCATGAGGTTCTGACCCGTGACCGGCACGGAGGACGGGACGCCGACCGTGATCGTGTCGGTGTCGTCGGCCGGCGACCGGTATCCCGCGGCGCTCGCGGTGAGCTGCCAGCTGCCGAAGGCGAGGCCGGCGGTCTCCACCGAGCCCGTCAGGGAGTACGTGCCGTTGGTCGCGGTCGTCGTCGACAACCGCACGTCGGACGGCCCGCGGCCCTCGACGAGCGCGCCGCTCACGTCCTGCACGAGCATCGGCGTGATCTGCGACTTCACCGTGCCCTCGATCGTGCCGAGCCGGACGAGCGAGATGAGCCACGGCGGCTCGATCCCTTGCCCGGCGGTCACCACGACCGTCCCGGTGTACCGCGCGAAGCCGGCGGCCCGGACCTCGACGGGGTAGGAGCCCGGCGCGAACTGACCGAAGTCGACGAACTCGTCGCCCGGCAGGGCGCTCCGCCGCTCCGACGTGCCGTTGCGCGTCACCGTGATCACGGTCCCGAAGACGTCCTCGTGCGTGTCGGCCGACTCGACCGCGATGCGCAGCAGGCCGAACTTGCGCAGCGTGACGGTCAACGCGGGCGCGGGCTGGTTGGGCAGGACGTCGAGCGTCACGGGAGGCAGCGACAGGTAGCCGGCGAGGGACGCCTCCACCTTGTACAGACCCGGGCGGATCAGGCCGCTGCCCACGGGCTGCTGCGAGTCGTTCCACGTGAGCGTGCCGTCGCTCGCCGCGGTGATCGAGATCTGGCCGACCCCGGGCGGCGCCGCGGTCACCGAGAACTCGACGTCGCCGTACTCCAGCGCGGGGTTGGTCGAGCCCTCGAGCACCACGTTCCCGGTGAACGCCCGGCCGGTCGGTGTGAGGGTGATGGGCGCGGTCGTCGTGGTGTCGACGCCGTTCTGGGCGTACGGCTCGTAGCCGTCCGCCGTGACCCGCACGTCCATGCGGTTCTCGACGAGCGCGAGCGCGGTGACCTCCGGGTCGGTCGAGCAGCCGCTGGCCGCCGTGCAGACCGTGAAGCGCCCGGTCGACGTGGTCACTGCGACGGGCGTGCCGGTCGACTGCACAGGCGTCACGCCGCGGTAGCCGGTCACGCCGGAGACCGTGACGCGTGCGCCGCCGACGGGCGTCTCGCTGGTCCCGCCCAGCAGCGTCACGACCCGCATCGTGACGTCGCCCGTGGCCCGGGTGAGCACCACCTGCGTCTGGACCTCCTGGTTGAGGCCCACCTGCACGCCCGTGGCCTCGCCCGTCTGGCCGCTCACGGCCGTCGCGGTGACCGTGTACGTGCCGCGCGGCAGCCCGGAGATCCGGGCGACGCCGTCGACCGTGGTCGCCCCGCGGGTGGTGGTCCCGTCCTCGGCCGTCACGGTCGCGCCGTTCGCGGGCGAGATCGAGCCCGTGCCGTCGGTCGAGTAGACGGACACGAAGAGCACGCCGAGCCGGTCGAGCAACCAGTCCACGCGCTTGACGTCGCCGGGCGTCAGCGTCACCGACACGGGGTCGGGTCGGACGTAGTCCGCGCTCGCGGGCGGGATCACGTGGACCGTGTAGCCGCCCTTGCTCAGCCGGTCGATCTGGTACGACCCGTTGAGGCCGATGAACGCGCACGCACCCGCCGTGCTCTCGCACGTGTCGTCCACCTGGCGGCACGGGTCGGCGCCCGGCGCGGGCTCGCCCGCGGGCACCGCGACGACGCACGTGGTGGTCGGCACCACGCCGATGCGCGCCGAGACCGACCCGACGATCGACGGAGACGGGTACATCGCGACGGTCGCGGCCTCGACCACCTGGCCCATCGGCACGGTCACGTCCACGGTCGCGGGCTCGTAGCCGGGCGCCGAGAGGGTCAGGCGGTACAGCCCCGGGTACAGGCCGCGCTCACCGGAGGCGGGCAGCTCGTACGGGCGGTCCGGCTGGGAGCGCACCGTGACGGTCCGCGCGGGCTCGCCCGGCGCTCGGACCACCGTCGAGACCGTGAGCTCGCACTTCTCCCCCGGGAGCAGGTGGGGGCAGGTGATCCGTGCCCCGGTCCCCGCGTCCGTCGCGCGTCCGACGATGGTGGACGTCGCCTCGAGCCCGTCTCCCTCGAGGGTGCGCAGCACGAGCTCGGCCGTCGCGGGACGTGACCCGACGACCGTGACCTGCGCGGACGCGGGCTCGTGACCGAACGCCTCCGCGACGAGCGTGTACTCGCCCGCGGGGATCCCGTCGAACCGGTACGTGCCCGTCGCGTCCGACGACGACATCGTCTTGAAGGTCCCCGCGGTGCCGGTCAGCGTCAGCCCGGCCGCTGCGACCCCCGCCCCCGTCTCGTCCCGCGCGGTGCCGTTGACGGTGCCGCCGATCGACGCGAGCGTCACCGGGAGCTCGTCGAGACCACCGGCGGTGAGGTCCACGCGGCGGGTCTGCGTCGAGTAGCCGTCCGCCTCGAACGTCAGCGTGTAGCGGCCCGGGACGGGCAGCCCCGGCAGGACGAACGTGCCGCGGCGATCGCCCGTCACGGTCGTCGCCGAGCGCTCCACGTCACCCGCGCGCGCCGTGACCCGCACCCCGCCGAGCCCGCCCTGGCCGCCCCGGGCGTCGCGCCCCGAGACGAGCCCGGCGAGCGTGGCCACACCCGCGCGCAGCGTCAGGTTCACCGTCCGCGACCCCGCCGCCGGCAGCGTCGCGAGCGCCGACTGCGCGCCCAGCGTGTCCGAGGACGCCGTGACCAGGTACGTGCTGGGCGTCGACAGCCCGTCGACCTCCCAGCGACCCACGCTGCCCGACGTCGCGGTGCGTGTCGTCACGGTCGTCGTGCCGTCCGAGATCGTCAGCACCACCCCGCCCGCCGGGCCCGACGGCCCCGTGACGACGCCTGCGAGGCGACCGCGGCCGGGCGTGAGCGCGAGCTCGAGCGGGGCCGCGGCGGCCTCCGCGCCCGTGACCCAGAAGCGCTGCGTCTCGTAGCCCGCCTTGGCGAACGTGAGCAGGTAGCGGCCCGTGGCGGACAGCCCGGCGAACGCCCACGCGCCGTCGGCTCCCGTCGTCGTCGTCCGGCGCTGGCTCGCGACGTCCGCGCGCTCGACGGGCAGCGCCAGGCCGGAGATCTTGCCGATCGGGGCCTGCGACTCGTGCGCGGGCGCGGCGACGACCGCACGGGCGGCGGCCGCGTCCACCTGGACGTAGCCGGCCTGCCGGATCACGGCTCCCGCGCCCGCGGCCGACGAGCCCGTCGCCGTCCCGTCCGCGGCAGTCCCGTCCGAGGCAGTCCCGTCCGAGGCAGTCCCGTCCGAAGTGGTCCCGTCCGACGAGCCCGCCTGCTCCGACGCTGCGGGCAGCACCCCGGCCGGCACCACCTGGACGGTGACCGCCGACGGGTCGCTCGACGTCACGACACCCGAGACCCGCACACCCTCGTCGGCCTCACCCGGTCCCGAACCGCCGCCGGCCCCGCCACCCGAACCGTCGCCGGAGCCGTCTCCCGAACCGCCGCCGCCCGGGCCCGGTGCCGCGCCGCCGCCGGCGGAGCCGTCCGTCGTGCTGCCCGGCCGGGGCGTCGCGCTGTTCCCGGCCTGCTCGTCGACGCTGCGGCCGGACCCGGAGAACTGGTCGGACAACCACGGCAGTGCGGCCAGCACCATCCCGACCCACAGCACGGCGACGCCCAGCACCGCGGTGGCGCGCAGCGCCGACCCCGGCAGCAACGGGCGGGCCGTGAACGCGGCGTCGAACCGCTGCGGCGCGCGGTCGCCCGTGGCCGTGACGTGGAACGCCGCGCGGCGCTTGGTGCCGAACACCTGCGCGCGCCTGACGCCGGCGCGCGCGCCGATGCGCACGCTGGAGTGCGGCGCGACCTCGAGCGCACGCGCCTCGAGGTG
Source organism: Cellulomonas sp. A375-1 (assembly GCF_001040865.1). NCBI lineage: Bacteria > Bacillati > Actinomycetota > Actinomycetes > Micrococcales > Cellulomonadaceae > Cellulomonas > Cellulomonas sp. A375-1. The sequence goes on from NZ_LFKW01000010.1 coordinate 11,952, forward strand.
CACGAACCCGCCGGTGGCCGCGTCCGCGCGCGCGTCGAGCTCGACGCGCGCCGAGCGGTCGCCGGTGTTCGCCAGGACCACCTGGACGCGCTTCGAGCGCACGCCCGTGGAGTCCGCGGGCTCGACGGACAGCAGCAGCCCGCTGACGCCGTCCACGCGCAGCGACCCGTCGGCCAGGGTGGTCGCCCGCTCCTGCGGCGCGGGCGGCGTCGCGTGGGACTCGACGGCGACGACGAACGGGTAGTCGCCCGGCGCGGCGCCCACAGGCGGCAGCAGCGCGAGCTCGACCGTGACGGTGGCGTCCGGCACGACGCCGGGCACGCTCACGGGTGCGGGCAGCCAGCCGCCCTCGAGCCCGACGACCGAGACCACCAGGTCGCGCGTGCTCGTCGTGACGTTGCGGGCGTGGACGCGCAGGAACGCCGCCGCACCGGGGGTCGCGTGCGCCCCGGGCTCGACGAGCACGGACGTCGCGACGCGTGCGGGACGCGGTGACCTCGCCATGCGCTGCTCCTCGTGCTCGTCGTGGATGTCCGGGTGGGGTGCGGGTCGTGCGGGTCAGGTGCTGCGGATCACGATGTTCACGACGGGCTGCTCGCTGGGCCCGAGCGTCAGCGGCGCCGACGTCGCCAGGACGCTGCCGTCCGTGGTCACGCGCACCTCGATGAGGTAGTTCTCGGGCGCGTCGACGTCGTCGAAGTCGTAGCGGCCCTTGTCGTCGGTCGTCGTCGTGGCCACGGGACCCGCGGCCGTGCCGTACTCCGACGCGCGGTACAGCAGCACCGCGAGCCCGTCGCCCACGGCACCGCCCGCGTACGTGACCTTGCCCTGGATGCGTGCGGGCGCGACGAGCGTGGGCGAGACCGGCTCGCGCTGCGCGGCGGCGAGCACGACGATCTCGGACGTGGCGCGCGTGCCCGCGCGCGAGAACGTCACCGTGTACGTCCCGGGCTCGAGCCCGTCCACGACGTACGAGCCGACCTCGCCCGCGGGCGTCGAGGCGGTGTAGACCACGCGCTGCTCGCTGCCCGAGCTCACCGTCACCCGGACGTTGCCCACGGGCTCCGGGTCCGCGTCCTGCACCGGCGGCTGCAGGACGACGCCGTAGATGCTCGCCGTCGCGGGCCGCATCGTGACGTCCACCGACGTCGCCGACGACGCACCCGCGGTCACGTTGCCGAACGCGTCGATGCTCACCGACAGCACCTGCGACTCCAGGTCACCGCGCGAGAACGTCACGGTGTACGTGCTCGGGACGCGCAGCCCGCTCAGGCTCCACCGACCCACGGGGTCGGTCGACTGCGTGACCGTCTGCAGCGTGAGCGCGCCGTCGGTGACGGTGACGTCGACGCCGTCGGCCTTGCCGCCCGCGACCGACACGAGCCCGCCGAGCGTCGCCTCGTCGCGGCCCAGGACGACCGCGACGCCCGTGAGCGCCTGCGCCTGCGTGAGGGTCAGGTTCAAGGTCGCGGGTGCGTAGCCGTCGGCCGAGACGACGACCGTGTACGCGGCGGGGGTCGGCAGGCCGCGCAGGACGAACGAGCCGACCTCGTCCTGCGTGAGCGAGACCGTCTCGACGACGACCTGCCCGCTCGTCGCGGTCACGGTGGCTCCCGCGACCGGGCCCGAGAAGCCCGTGACGGAACCGGCGATCGACCCGTCGCCCTGCACGAGCGCGAGCCGCACGCCCGTGCGGTCCTCACCGGCCGCGACGTCGACGCGCTGCACCGACGACGCGAACCCGTCCTTCGCGACCACCAGGTCGTACACGCCCGGCGACGGCAGGTCGGCGATCTCGAACGTGCCCTCCGCCCCGACCGGGACGGTCCGCACCACGGCGCCCGACGTCGGGACCGCCGGCGCCTCGCCCTGCTCGGGGGGCGTGCCCGCGAGCGGCCCGGTGTCGAGCGGCAGCTCGACCGTGAGGATCGCCCCCGCGACGTCGGTCCCGGTCACCGTCCCCGCGAGCGTCGCCGGGACACCCCCGACCAGCACGGTCAGGTCCGTCACGGACTGCCCGGTCTGCACGGGCACGGGTTGCGCGTCGCCCTGGGTGGGCGCGGCCGGGTACCAGGTCTCGTCGAAGCCCGCGCCCCGCACGCGCAGCGTGTACTCGCCCGCGGGGAGCTGCGCGAGCACGAACGTGCCGTCGTCGGTGGTCGCGGTCGTCAGGATCGGCTCGGCCGGGTCGTCGCCGAACGCCTCCACCGACACGTCGCCCACGCCCGCGCCCGTCGACAGGTCCGTGACCGATCCCGAGAGCGCGGACGTGCCCGTGGCCGCCTGCTGGTTGCGGGCCTGCGCGACCTGCAGCGCGAGGTCGCGGTCAGCTGCCGAGCGGCCGACGACCGAGCTGAGCGCGATCGTCACGACCACCGCGAACGTCGTGAGCGCGAGCAGCAGGCCGAGCAGCGCGAGCATGCCGCGCGCGAAGCGCGGCTTCTGCACGAACACCCCCGCCGCGGCGGGCGGCGCGTCCGCGGGCGGCGCGCTCGGCCCGTCGAACCGCAGCTCGAACGGCCGCATCCGCGGGTCGCCGACGAACGGGCGGCGCGCGCGGGCCTGCAGCGCGAGGGTCATGCTCTGGCCCGGCGGGATGCTGAAGCTCGGCGGCTGGAACGTGAAGGCCGTCGCCGCCTCCGGGTCGCGCGCGACGACGCGGCCCACCTGCTGCGTGTTGCCCTCGTTGTGCACCAGGACGGAGAACACCGCGGCCGCGCCGGCCGTGACGGTCGGCGGGTCGAGCTTGAGGCTCGTGCGCGGCGCGGGCGGCACGTCGAGCACGACGTCCTGCACCGCGATCGCGCCGTCGTCGGCCAGGTCCCGCACCTGCAGCGCCACGCGCCGCTCGCCCGCGGGGACGCCCTCGGGCAGCGTCAGGGTGACGACGACGGCCGACGTCTCGTCGGGGAACAGGCGCAGCTCGGGCTCGTCGAGCCGCACCCACGACGGGTCGGCGCCTAGCACGCGCACCGAGTAGCCCGCGATCAGGGCGGACGTGTTGGTGACGGTCGCGACGAAGGTCGCGGGCGCGCCCGGCTGCACGACGAGCCGGCGGGGGTCGATGTCGAGTCTCACGTCACCCACCCACCGGCAGGTCGCGCACGGTCGGCGTGCTGCCGCCGACGACGTCGACGACCGCCGTCGCGACCACCGCCTCGTCGACCACGACCGTCACGGTGTACGTGCCGGCGGGCAGGTCGGGCAGGACGTAGGTGCCCGAGCCGTGGTCGCCGTCCTGCGTGCTCGTCGTGGTGCGCACGACCGTGCCGTTCGTCGCGCGCACGGTCGCGTCGACCAGGCCCTTGCCGCCCTGCGTGACCCGGCCCGTGAGCGTGCCGAGCGCCGACGGCAGCGTGACCGCGACGGGCTGCGCGGGTCCGCTCGCCGGGATCGTCACGGGCACGGTCACCGGCTGGTACCCGTCCTTGACGAACGTGAGGGTGGTCGAGCCACCCGTGCGCAGGCCCGTGAGCGTGAACGCCCCGACCGTCCCCGCGGTCAGCGTCGTGGTGCTCGCGCCGGACTCGGCACCGCCTGCCGAGACCGTGACGCCGCCGAGCCCGTTCCCCGCCGCGTCGACCACGCGCCCGGTGACCGTCCCGGTCCCGCCGCGCAGCGCGACCGACAGGTCGGCGCGCACCTCGCCCGGGCCGAGGGCGACGACCTCGGTCGTCGTGCCGAAGCCGTCCTTGCTGAACGTGAGCACGTAGGTGCCGGGCGTCGGCAGGTTCGGCAGGACGAAGCGGCCCACGGAGCCGACGGTCGGCGTGCCGACCACGAGCTCCTTGCCGTCGATCGTCGTGCTCACCTTGACGCCGCCGAGCGGGGTGGTGCCGTCCGTGACGACCCCGGCGATCGAGCCCGTGCCGGCGCCGAGCCGCACGTCGAGCGCGAACCGCTCCTGGCCGCCGAGCACGCGCTCGGTGGTCGACGACGGCTGGTACCCCTCGGCCGCGAACGTGAGCTCGTAGGTGCCGGGCGCGGGCAGGTCGGCGAACGTGTACGCGCCGTCGGCGTCGGCCGTGGTCTGCCACTGCTGCGTCGGGTCGGCGCCGCTCCACGCGGGCCGCGCGGTCACGGTGACCTCGACGTCCTCCTCGTCGCCGACGACCACCTGCCCGGCGAGCGTCGCGGGGTGCCCGGTGACCGTCAGGTCCGTGCCCTCCTGGATCTTGCGGGCGACGGCGTCGACCTCCTGCGCGGACAGCTCGGAGACCGCCTGCGGGTACCAGACCTCGTCGTAGCCGTCCTCGACGATGCGCAGCAGGTACGCCCCGGGGAACAGGCCGGACATGGTGTAGGTGCCGTCCGCCTGCGTCGCCGCCGACGACACCTCGACGAGACCGTCGCGGCCCTCGCGCAGCGCGACGACCGTGACCCGGCCGACGCCCTGACCGTCCGCCGCGCTGACGACCGTGCCCGAGACGGTCGCACCGACACCCGCGGGCAGGGGGCCGACCTTCGCGAGCGAGCCGGACGGCGCCCCGCCGGCGTCGACGGACGCGCTGCCCTCGGCCTGGGTCGCGGCGAAGAACGACGCGGGCGCGACCTTCGTGTACGGGTCGGCGCCCAGCACCTGCTTGGTGCCGAGCAGGAAGGCCAGCGCCCACGCCGCGACGATCGCGAGCAGGATCAGCGCGGTCATCAGCCCGCGGCTGATCGTCGAGCGCTGCCGCAGCAGCAGCGAGATCGAGGACTCGACGTCCGTGGCCTCGGCGTGCACCTTGACCTGCCGGTCGCGGTCGCTGCCCAGCAGCTGGCGCGGGCCCTTGACCAGCACCGTCGCGGTCCCGACGCCGCCCGGTGGGACCGCGAGGGTCGAGGGCGTGATCGTCGTGCGGACCGTGCGGTCGCCGTCCTGCGGGCGCAGCGCGACGTCGAGAGGCACGTTGCCGTCGTTGCGGACCTCGAGGGTGAACGCCCCGCGCCCGCGCGTGCGCACGATCGTCGGGGTCGCGTCCAGGCGCAGCGCCGGGCGCGCCGGCACGACGAGGTCCACGTCGTGGTACGCCTCGCGTCCTCCCGGCGCCCGCCCGGCGACGACGAACGTCACGGGGTAGGTGCCCGCGGGGAACGTCGCGGGCAGGCCGACGGTCAGCGTGAGCGCCCCCACCGCGTCGGGGAACAGCGCGAGCGCCTCGGGCTCGGCCAGGAGGCTGGCCTCCGGGACGCCCAGCGCGTGCACCGACAGCGACTCGATGACCTCCGAGGTGTTGACCACCTCGAGCGGCACCACACCCGAGCCGCCCGGCACGACGTCGAGCCGGTCGACGGTGCTCGAGACCCTCATGGACGGGCGCCCAGCCGGGTCGTGACGGGTTCGACGGACGTGACCGCGGGCGGGGCGAGCTCCCACTGGTAGGCGTCGGCGGCGACGAGCGCGGTGAGCGTGAACGACGCCTTGATCTGCCCGCCGAGCGACGACCACAGCTCGCGCGGCCGGTTGAGCTCGTCGCTCGCGACCGCGAGCTGCACGGGCGACGACGGCGGGCGCACCAGGTGCTCGGCGGGCAGCACCTGGTGCGCGAGCAGGCGCGTCAGGACGTCGCCGAGCAGGCTGTGCTCGTCGCGCGGAGAGCCGGCCCACGCGCTGACGAGGTAGCTGAGCTGGACCATCGGCAACGGGAACCGGCGCTCGGTGCCGCGCTCGCCGGGCCGGTTCGCCGACGGCCGCGGCGGCTGCCCGCTCTTGGTGACCTGGTAGAGGAACAGGTTGACCGTGAGCCGGTTGACCTGCGCCGACCACGTGCCCGAGGGCGTGTCGAAGGAGATGTCCCCGGCCTCGACGGGCAGGGGAAGTACGGCGCGCAGGAGGCGTTCGAGCCCGTCGTCGATCGTGGGGATCAGCATGTGCGACTCCCCTCCGTGTGTGCGCGCCGGCGCCGACGTCGGGACCTGCGGTGCACACGCCGTGCGGGTGCACGCCCGGCCCGCGGCGGCGTCGGGCCCCCGCGCGCGCGACCGGCGCCTGGCAGAACCAGGACACCTGACGCTAGGAGCCGCCGGCGGGCACGGGCATCGGTAATCGCTACCGATGTTCGTCCGCACAGCCCGTCCGGTGTTCCGTCCGGCCTGGTCCGGCGGCATGATCGGCCCCGACGAGCGACGACGGCAGCACCCGTGACCGCGTCGCGCAGCCCACCACCGCAGGAGAGCGATGACGACGACAGGAGCCCGCGTGCGGGCCGCCCTCCAGGTGGCCGTGCAGCGGCGGGCCGCGCTCGTCGCCGACGGCGCGTCCGGCGGCCCCGGCCCCGCCGCGCTCGGCGCGCTGCTGGCCGA
>NZ_LFKW01000098.1:0-253 GCF_001040865.1 Cellulomonas sp. A375-1
CCAGGGGGCCGCGGCCGCCGTCGTAGTCGTCGTCGATGCGGGGTGTCAGGCCGCTCGGGTCGGACAGCGTGGTGGGGTTGTTGTTGGCGTAGGCGTAGGCGTTCCACTGTTGCGGGTCGGCCAGGTCCAGGACCGGGTCGACGGAGATGAACCGTCCGTTGGCCTCGTCGTAGTACCGGGCCCCGACCATCGTCAGACCGGTGGCGGTGTCACGGGTCTTGTCGAGGAACTGCCGGTCGCCCGGGATGCTCGC
>NZ_LFKW01000099.1:0-9620 GCF_001040865.1 Cellulomonas sp. A375-1
GTCACCCGGCCTCCGCCGGACCCGCCGAGCACGGCTGGCGCGGCGGGCTGCGCAAGGTCACGTTCGGCGCGATCAAGCCCGGCCCCGGCCGCGCCGAGCGGCAGCGCCGCGTGCAGACCGCCGCGGTGCGCCGCACGTTCGACGGGCCGCGCACGGTCGTCGTGCTCAACCCCAAGGGCGGCGCGCACAAGACCACCGCGACCATGCTGCTCGCCGCGACGTTCGGGCTGCAGCGCGGCGGGTACACCCTCGCGTGGGACAACAACGAGACGCGCGGCACGCTCGGCTGGCGCTCGGCCCACACCGAGCACCAGCACACCGCGGTCGACCTGCTGCAGGCGCTGCCGTCGCTGGGCGGCGCCGCCACGGTCCGAGTGGGCGACCTCGACGGCTACGTGCGCACGCAGACCGACGAGCAGTTCGACGTCCTGGCGTCCGACGAGAACGCCGCGTCGGCCGCGTCGATGGACGCCGAGGCCTTCGGTGCCCTCCACCAGGTGCTCTCGCGCTTCTACCGCGTGATCGTCATCGACACGGGCAACAACATGCGCGCGTCGAACTGGCAGGCCGCGGTCTCGGCCGCCGACCAGGTCGTGATCGTCTCGACGATCCGCGAGGACACCGCGCAGTCCGCGGCGTGGGCGCTCGACGCGCTGCGCGCCACGGGGAACGACGACGCCGTGCGCCGCGCCGTGACGATCCTGTCGGCACCGGACCGCAAGATCGACAAGGACCTGCGCAAGCGTCTGCGCAGCCACTTCGGGGCGCTCACGCGCGCCGTCGTCGAGGTACCGCACGACCCGTCGCTCGTCCCGGGCGGGCCCATCGACTACGAGTCCCTGCGTCCCGCGACGCGCGACGCGTGGCTGCGGGCGACCGCGATCGTCGCCGACGGGCTGTAGGCCGCGCACGTCTCTCGAGAGCTTCCGGGTCACGTGCAAGAACATGTGGTGCGGGGACACAGAGGGGTGCAGGGTGCGCTGTCGCGCGCCCGTCGACGGTCACGACGAGACGGGGAACCAGTGGTGCCGCGCAACGAGCCGCCCGAGGACGCGATCGACCAGCTGGAGCGGGTCGGACCTGCGTCGGACGAGCCCGCCGCGGACCAGCCCGGCACGAACGATCGCGCTGCGGACCCGTCCGACGAGCCGGACACTGGGGGGCCCGGCGGCGACGAGCTGAACGCCGACGAGACTGGCTCCGACGAGCTGAACTCCGACGAGACTGGCTCCGACGAGCGCGGGACCGCTGAGGGCGACGACGACGTGCTGCCGGGTGACGGCACCGGTGACCGGGTGCCGCGCACCGGACCGCGTGACGCGCCGTGGTTCACCGCGCTCGTGCGCGCGCACGAGCGCGACGTGCACCGCTACCTCGTGCGCCGCGCCGGCCAGGACGCCGAGGACCTCACCGCCGACGTGCTGACGATCGCGTGGCGCCGCCGCGACGACGTCCCCGAGGGCGCCGAGCTGCCGTGGCTCTACCGGACCGCGGGCTTCGTGCTCGCCAACCACCGCCGCAAGGGCCGGCCGATCCCGGTCGAGCACCTGCCCGAGATCGTCGACGAGGACGACCCCGCGCTGCGGGCCGTGAACGACGAGCGGGTCCGGCTCGCTCTGGGCGCGCTGAGCCCGCGCGACCGGCAGATCGTGCTGCTCAACGCCTGGGAAGGTCTGACGGGACAGGCGCTCGCGGACGTGCTCGGAGTGGGCCGTGGGGGAGCGGACGCCGCGCTGAGCCGCGCCCGGGCCCGCCTCGCGACCGCGTGGGCCGGTGCGTCGGACTGAGCTCGTCGGACTGAGCTCGTCGGACTGAGCCCGTCGGACTGAGCCCGTCGGGCTACGCCCTGCAAGACCGGCACCCACCCCGACACGAAGGGGGTGGAAGGGCGCTCCCCGGCGCTCGGCAGCACACCCCCGTACGCCCGAAGCCTCAGGAGGACCGGTGAACACCCAGAAGCCGGACGACCGCGACGTCGATCCCCAGCTCGTCGACGACGCCTTGGCGCGCGTCGCGGCGGCTGACCCCGCAGCGCACGCGGTGCTCGACACCGAGCGCCTGCACGCGACGCTCGCCGCGACCACGGGAGTGCAGCTCCCGACCGACGAGCTCGCCGCGGCCCGGTCCCGCCGACGCCGGACGCGCTGGCTGCAGGCCGCCGCAGCGGTCGCCGCCGTGGCGGTCGTCGGCACGGGTGGGTACGCGATCGGCGCGGACGGCAACGGCTCGTCGGTCGCACCCCCGATCTCGCTCGGCAGCAGCGAGGGCGCCCGCGACACGGGTGCCCCGGCGGCCGAGGTCGCCGGCGGCGCCGGCATGATGTCGAGCGACGCTGCCCGGACGATGATCGGGTTCGGCGGGCGCCAGGTGTTCCACGCGAAGGGCCTGTCCGACGACGGCGGCTCGCAGGCCGCGTGGGGCTTCGACGCCGCGAGCGTCTACTCCGAGGCGACGCTGCAGCGCGCGGCCGACGTCTTCGGTGTGACCGGCGACGTGACCCGCGAGTACGGCCTGTCGATCGGCACGCTCGACGGCTCGGGCCCGAACGTGAGCCTGTCGCCCGACGGTCAGGCGAGCCTGTCGTTCTACGACCCGACGCGTGACCCGTGGTCGTGCGAGACGCTCTCGGCCCCCGACGAGCCCAACCAGTCCAAGGACGACGGCCTCAAGGACGACGAGGCAGGGTCGGCCTCCGGCGACGGTGTCGACATCGTGCTCGGCGACGAGACCTCGCCCGCAGCGGACTGCGCGGGTGACCCGCCCTCGAAGTCGTCGGCGATCGCGACCGCCAAGGACACGCTCACCGAGCTCGGCCTCGACACGGACGCGTTCACGTTCGACACGAGCAGCGACTCGCAGGCGAGCACCAACGTGACCGCGACGCTCGTCGTCGACGGCCAGTCCGCGAACGTGACGTGGACGTTCCTCGTCATGGCCGACGGCCTGCAGTCGGCCTACGGCCCGCTCGCGCCGCTCGTCGCGCTGGGCGACTACGACGTGGTGAGCCCCGCCGACGCGGTCGAGCGGCTCAACGACCCGCGGTTCTCGAGCTTCTCGAGCGGCGTGTGGCCGATGGCCGCGAACGCGCGCGGTGCCCTGCAGGGCGTGGACGCCCTCGAGTCGGACTCGTCGGACACCGCGGTCGCTCCCGAGGAGCCGGGCGTGCCGCCCACCCTGCACGCGGGCGACCCGATCGCGTGGCCCGTCCAGGACGTGACCATCACCGGTGCGCGCCTCGGCGTCGCGCTGCAGTACCTCGACAACGGCGCCGCAGCGCTCATCCCGGCCTACGAGCTGACCGACAGCACGGGCGGCTCGTGGAGCGTCATCGCCGTGGTCGAGGACCAGCTGGATCTCTCGAGCTGAGCTCGGGCGCCTGAACCGGGTGACGTCACTCCCCGGGACGGGCATGGACGCGAGGTCGGCCGACGCGGAGGGGCGTCGGTCGGCCTTTCGTCGTCCCGGGGCGCTGCTCTGTCGCTGCGCTGTCGCCGGCCGCTCGGTTCGCCGGACGGCGGCACGGTCGTCCGGCCGACCGCTCGGTGGTCTGGGCCCAGTGCTCGGTTGTCTGGCCCAGTGCTCGGTCGACGCGCTGCGCGGCGGTGTGCGCGCTAGCGTGGCGCTCGTCGGAGGGAGGCCACCGTGACCACGGCGCTGGTGGTGCTGGTCGTCGGTCTGCTGCTGTGCTTCTACGGGATCCGGTCGGTGAACCTGGCGCTGGTCGCGGCGGGGTTCGCGCTCGGGTTCCTGGTCGCCGAGGCCTTCGGCGCGGACTCCTGGACGCAGCTGTGGGTCGGGCTCGGGTCCGGCGTGCTCGTCTGGATGATCGTCTCGCTCGTGTTCCGGTTCGCGACGTTCGTGGTCGGGCTCGCGACGGGCGCCGTGATCGGGGCGAAGCTGTGGTCCGCGCTCAGCGACCCGGGCACGAGCGCGCTGCTCGGCGTCGTCCTCGTGCTGACGACCGCGTACACCTCGGCGCTGCTCGCGGAGAAGTACGCGCGGCGGGCCCTGCTGTGGTTCACGGCGCTGGGTGGCGCGAGCGTGATCCTGTCCGGCGCCGCGCTGCTGTGGCCCTCGGCGCTCGGGTTCCTCGCGGAGCCCGACGACGGCTGGCAGCAGACCGTCATGCTCGTCGTGTGGCTCGCTGTGGCCGGCAGCGGCTGGTACGTGCAGCGTCAGCTGTTCCGCGAGCGTCTGGGTCTGCCCCCGAAGCCGCCCAAGCCCCAGCCCGCCCCTGCCTCGACCCCGACCGCGTCGGCCGCGCCGCCACCCGCGCCGCCCGCCGCCGGCTGACAGCTCACCGGCTGACCGGCGGGACGCGAGTCGATCCGGGGCGGCGTCGGCGGGGGCGTCTCGTCGGCCGCGGCCCTACGGTGTGGACCATGGCTGGTGACGGCAGGCTGCTGCTCCTCGACACGGCGTCCCTGTACTTCCGCGCGTACTTCGGGGTGCCCGAGTCCGTGGGGCGTGCACCGGACGGCTCACCCGTGAACGCGGTGCGCGGGCTGCTCGACATGATCACGCGGCTCGTCACCGACCGGCACCCCACGCGGCTCGTCGCGTGCTGGGACGACGACTGGCGGCCCGCGTTCCGGGTCGCGGCGATCCCGTCGTACAAGGCGCACCGGGTGGTGGCGGAGGTCCCCGCGCCCGGCGGGACGACGACGAGCGTCGAGGAGGTCCCGGACACGCTCGCACCCCAGGTCCCGGTGATCGCCGAGGTCCTGGCCGCCCTCGGCATCCCGCGGCTCGGGGCGCCCGGGTTCGAGGCCGACGACGTGATCGGCACTCTCGTCGCCCGCGAGGCCGCGCGGCCCGCCGACGAGCGCGACCCGGTCGACGTGATCACAGGCGACCGCGACCTGTTCCAGCTCGTCGACGACGACGCGCGCGTGCGGGTCCTGTACACCGTCAAGGGCATCAAGGACCTCGAGGTCGTGGACCTCGCGCGGCTGCAGGAGCGGTACGACGTGCCGTCGGGGGCCGCGTACGCGGACATGGCGGCGCTGCGCGGCGACCCGAGCGACGGGCTGCCCGGCGTCGTGGGGATCGGCGAGAAGACGGCCGCCGCGCTGATCCGCCGGTACGGCTCGCTCGCCGGCGTGCTCGCCGCGCGCGACGCGGGCGACAAGGGCCTCACGCCGACGCAGCTGCGCCGGCTCACCGAGGCCGCCGACTACCTGGACGTCGCGCCGACGGTCGTGCGCGTCGCGGCGGACGCTCCCGTCGCGGCGGTCGACGACCGTCTTCCGACGACGCCCGCGGACCCCGACGCGCTCGTCGCGCTGGCGGAGCGCTGGGGCCTGTCGTCCCCGATCACCCGCCTGGTCACCGCCCTCACCCCGTAATCCTCAGCCGAGCATCCCGCCCAGCAGCCCCGCCGAGCAACGCCGACGCGCAACGCCGACGAGCCAGCGAGTGCTCCGGCTCCGGGACCCGGAGGCCGGAGCAACCGCGGGGTCGCTGGGCTGGGGGACCGGGTCGGTCAGGGGCGGGTCCAGAGGTGGTCCGCCAGGCGGTGCCAGCCGTCCCCCGAGGTCGGGGCGGCGTCCTGCGCGGTCAGGAGGACGACGTCGCGACCGTCGAGGTCGGTCGTCGTCAGCGAGAGGTGCGCGTTCGGACCGCCGCAGGCCTGGGCGGGGAGCTGACCGTCGAGGACCGTGACGAGGCAGACCGCGCCGGACTCGTTGAGCGCGGCGTAGTGGCTGCCCCACTCGGACGTCCCGAGCAGGCGCGTGCTCGACGAGAGCACGGTGAGCGAGTCGAGGTCGGCGCCCGTGAGCGTGTCGGCGGCCGTCTGCGCGGCTCCGAGCGCGGGCACGATGCTCTCCGGCGAGGCCGCCGCGGTGGGGGCGTCGCGTGCGGCGTTCAGCCACACCAGGCCCAGCGCGACGAGCACGAGCGCGATCAGCGAGGCCACCAGCCCCCACGCGCGGGAACGTCGGAAGGGTTCGGTGCCCGCGTCGCCGAAGTCACCGAACGCCTCGCCGATGTCGAGGTCCTCGAACGTCGTCATGCCCGCACCATCGGCACGTCCCGCCCGGGACATGAGACGAATCGCCCTGATGGGTGCAACCCCACCCCACCCCACCCCACCCTCACCCCGTCCACCGCACCACCTCCACCTGCTCCGCCGGCCTGCCCGGTCACGAACCAGCGACCGCTCCGGTCTCGACGCGCGTTGGCCTGAGCAACCGCTGGGTCGCTGGTGGGTGCTGGCGCGAGCCAGCGACTGTTCCGGGCTCGGTGCGCGTTGGCCTGAGTGAGTGCTGGGTCGCTGGTGGGTGCTGGCGCGAGGCAGCGACTGTTCCGGGTTGGGTGCGCGTTGGCCTGAGCAGTCGCTGGGTCGTGGGTGCCGGGAGGGGCGGGGTGGGATGCGGACGGGGTGCCGTGGCGGTGGGGCCGCCACGACACCCCGTCGGTGTGCGTGATCCGCCGCGTCAGCGACGGACAGGGGTCGTCAGCGCGTGACCGTGAAGGTCACGGTCTTCGACGAGGCCGAGGTCCCGGCCGTGCCCGCGTAGCCGACGGTCAGGGTGTGCTTCCCGACCGCCAGCGAGGTCGGCAGCGTGATCGTGGCCTTGCCGGTCGTGCCGCTGACCGTGAGGGTCCCCGACGCGATCGTCTTGCTGCCCTCCTTGATGGTCACCTTCCCGGAGGGAGCAGCGGTCGCGCCCTTGACGGTGACGGTGGCCTTGACCGTGCTGCCCTTCTTCGCGGTCCACTTCGACAGCGAGACGCTCGTCGTCGTCGTGGACTTCGCGACCGTGAGCTTCACGACGGCCGACGTCGACCCGACGTACGCCGAGCTCGTCGGCACGAAGACCGCCTTGAGCTGGTGCGTCCCGACGCCCAGGGCGACGGCCTTGGTGGCCTTGCCCGCGGACACCGTGACGGATCCGAGCGACTTCGTGCCGTCGTAGAAGGTCACGCGCCCGGCCGCGGCGGGGGAGACCGTCGCGGTGAGCGTGGCCTTCTGGCCGTACGAGGTGCCACCCGAGACGGCGAGCTTCGTCGTCGTCTTCGTCGGGACCGGGACGGTGACGTCCACGACCTGCGCCCGCGACGTGCCGGTGTTGTGGTGCTGCAGGACGAGCAGCTTGCCCGACTTCGCGGTCGCCGAGCGGTGCACGGGGATCGTGCCGACCTCGCCGATCGCCGGGACGAGCAGGCCCGGGTCCGTCTCGAACCAGAACGACGGGTCGTACGGGTCGACCGTGAACGGCGTGACCTCGTCGACGACGGAGTCGCGCGCGTAGTCGGAGTACGTCCACACCGAGACCGTCGGGGTGTCGCCCTTCTCGATGCCCGTGGCCACGAGGCCGATCGGCGCGACCAGCACGTTGCTGTCGAACAGGCCGCCGTCCATGCCGATGACGCCGTTGACGAGCTGCGTGTCGATCGCGTCGTCGGACGGGTCGGCGTGCAGGTCGAACGTCTGGACGACCGTGAGGTCCACCTCGGGGTCGATCTTCGTGATGATCGACTGGAGGTCGGCCTCGCCGTCGTTGTCCACGTCGATGTCGATGACCGGGATGACCCCGGTGCCGATGGAGGCCCAGTCGCCGTCTGTCGCGATGCCGATGTTGAGCGTGGCCCACTCCGGGTCTTCCTCGAGCGCGTCGACGTACGGCGCGTTCGACGACCAGCCGACGTACCGCAGGTCGCCCGAGGCGATCGCGGACGCGGACGTGGTCAGCGAGGCGTCGGCCTCGAGCCGGGGGCTCGTGGCCGCCAGGATCAGCGGCGACGTGAGCGACGTCCAGCCGCCCGCGTCGACACCGCGACCGGTGAGCGCGAGGCCCGCGGTCGTGGCCGTGCCCGAGAACGCGACGTTCGACGCCTTGAGGTCGGCGACGAGGCGCGGCGCCGCCTGGACGGGCACGCGCAGCTCCTGGTCGTCGGACGTCGAGGTCAGCACGACGCGACCCGAGAGCGTGGTGACGTACTCGCGCGGGAGCCCGAACTGCGCGAGCTCCTGCGTCGGGTCGATCTCCCGCTCGAGCGTCGCCGGGTCGACCGTGAGGGTCAGCGTGAGCGTGGACGCCCGGCCGGCCGGGACGGTGACCTGCGACGGCGAGACCGTGATGCCCGCGCCGCCGGCGGTGGACGCCGCGACGAACGCCGTGTCGTACGTGCGGGCCGACGAGCCGAAGTTGCGCACGGTGACCGTGGCCTTCTTCGTCACGACCTGGTCCGCCACGTCGACGACGCCGAACGCGACCGACGTGAGCTCCTCGTGCTGCGAGGCGTACGCGATGACGTCCGTCTCGACCGCGGCGAGCGCGTCCACACGGCCGGAGCCGACGCGCTCGGGGCCGTAGGCGATGCCCGCGCCGTCGGCCTCGGTGGTCACGTCGTGCGTCGCGGTGTTCATGACGGCCGCCTTGACCTGCTGGGCCGTCCAGCCCGGGTGCGCCGCCCGGACGAGCGCGGCGATGCCGGCCACGTGCGGGGTCGCCATCGACGTGCCCGAGAGCACGTGCCCGGCAGCACCGCCGCCGGACGCGGCCGACAGGATGCCCGTCCCGGGCGCGGCCACGTCGGGCTTCACGATGCCGAGCGACCCGTGCACACCGCGCGACGAGCCCGAGTTGAGCAGGTCGCCCGCCCCGGCCTGCGTGCCGCGCATCGCGAGGCTCGGACCGATCTGCAGCCGCAGGGAGCCGGCCTCGATCTCGCTCATGAGCGCCTCGGTCGAGGACTTCGTGAGCTGGATGCCAGGGATCGCGGCGTTGCCCGAGATGCCGGCGGAGAACACGTCGACGTCGGTCGGCAGCACCACACCGGCTGCGCCAGCGTTCGAGGCGTTCGTGAACCGGGCGACCGAGCCGCACACGCGCGCGGGCGTCTCGTCCCACCACAGGTACACGATCCGGCCGGCGACGGCCGCGGCCTGCTCGGGCGTGAACGGCGTGCAGCCGTCGAACTTGGCACCCAGGAACACGACGGGCGCGGTCACGTCGGCGCCGCCCGAGTACGCGATCGAGTTCTGGCCGGCGAACGTCTGGCCGCGCAGCGCCGCGGCGTCCGCCTCGATGACGCGCGCCGCGTCGAGCACGGGGGCGCCGACCGAGTTGGCGACCGTGAGCGAGCTCGCGGCGTTGCCGGGTGCGCCGCCGACGTCGGTGATGTCGCCCGCGTTGCCGGAGGCCACCGCGACGACGACGCCGAGCTTGGTCAGCTCGTCGACGAGCAGGTTGTCCGGGTCGTCGGCCGGGGAGCCGTCCGAGCCGAGCGACATGTTGACGACGTCGACGTGGTCGGACAGGTCGCCGTCGCCGTTCGGGTCCGCGGCGCGGTCCAGGGCGAGGCTCGTGAGGTTCGTCGAGCCGCCGATGTCGCCGAAGACCTTGAACGCCCAGACCGTCGCGCCCGGCGCCGAGCCGGGGCCGATCTGCCAGTCGGAGACGTCCGTGAGGTCGTCGTACCCGCCGGTGAACGTGGTGCCGCTCTCCGTCACGCCGTACCCGGCGGCCGAGCCGGCGACGTGCGTGCCGTGGCCCGAGTTGGGGGACGTCGACAGCGAGTCGATGGGGTTCGCGTCGGGCGTCGGGACGTCCGTGGAGCCTGGCTCGTCGAGGCTCGCGTCGTACAGCGGCCCGGCGAAGTCGTAGCCG
>NZ_LFKW01000099.1:9630-18871 GCF_001040865.1 Cellulomonas sp. A375-1
TACTTGGCCGCGTCGAACCACGCCGGGTCCACGGCCTGCGTGCCGTCGTCGCCGTACGCGGCCTCGTACGCCGCAAGGGTGCCCGCGCCGCCGAAGTCGGCGTGCGTGTAGTCCAGGCCCGTGTCGATCACGGCGATGCTCACGCCGTCGCCGGTCTCGCCCGTGTCCTGCCACGTCGCGAGCGCGCGCGTGAAGTCGACCGTGTTCGCGTTCGACGGCCGCTTGGTCGCCACGCGGTAGATCGCGGTGACGTCGTCGGAC
The DNA here is from genome assembly GCF_001040865.1 of Cellulomonas sp. A375-1. Taxonomy (NCBI): domain Bacteria; kingdom Bacillati; phylum Actinomycetota; class Actinomycetes; order Micrococcales; family Cellulomonadaceae; genus Cellulomonas; species Cellulomonas sp. A375-1. The sequence goes on from NZ_LFKW01000099.1 coordinate 9,892, forward strand.
GCGGCGAGCGCCGCGATCTTCTCGGCGTCGCCGGTGACGAGCGTGCCCGCCATGAGGTTCGTCAGCGTGCCCAGGCGCTTGGGCGTGGCCGAGCCCGCGTTCTTCGCGGTGAGCTCGGTCGGCACGACGTCGGCCGCGAGGTCCTCGGCAGCCGCGGCGGCCTCGAGGACGGCGTCGGCGCCCTCGTCGGCGACGTCGACGCCCGCGTCGGTCGCGAGCTGGACGAGGGCCGTGATCTGGCCCTCGTCACCGGTGACGCCGATGCGCTTGCGGGCCTCGGCGAGCGTGGTCGAGGACAGTGCGGGGTCGAGGCGCGAGGCGGCCGGCCCCGCGTCGGAAGGCGCCGCGGTGGCGGACGTGGCGAGCAGCGCGCTGGTCAGCGCGACCGACACCGCCGTGGTGGACGCCAGGAGTGAGCGCCGGACTGGTCGTGACATGCGTGTCCCTTCGTGTATCCCTCGGGGCGCCCCGCGACCCGATCTCGACGAGGGCGCGGTGCGGAGCGTGGGGCGCACGTTACTGACCAGTAGGACGATCGAGGGGCGAGTTCACCTGATCGCAACGAAGTCGCGGCGAGATGGCGGCGACATCCCGAGGGGTGGACATCTCGCCCCGGCGACGACGCCCTGAACAGGGGCGACGACGAAGGTGTGGACGGTGACGACCGTGCGCGTCCGGGTGGCCGACAATGGTCGGCGATGATCACCGTGAGCACCGACGGCTCCTGCCTGCGCAACCCCGGGGGTGCGATCGGGTGGGCCTGGGCCAACCATGACGGCACGAGCGCCAGCGGCGGCGAGACGTCCGGCACCAACCAGATCGCCGAGCTGATGGCCGTGCTCGAGGCCGTCCGGGCGCACCCCGGCGACGAGCCGCTGCGCATCGAGGCCGACTCGCAGTACGCGATCAAGTGCTCGTCGGAGTGGGTGCACGGGTGGCGGCGCCGCGGCTGGCGCACCGCGGGCGGCGGCCCGGTGCAGAACCTCGCGCTGGTGCAGGCGATCGACCGCGCCATCGCGGAGCGCTCGGGCCCCGTGACGTTCACGTGGGTCCGCGGGCACCGCGGGGACCGGTTCAACGAGCGGGCCGACGAGCTCGCAGGCATCGCCGCGCGCGCCGCCCGCGACGGGCTCCTCCCGCGGCCCACGACCGTCGCCGACGCCGCGACCCGGCCCGACGGGGCGGCTCAGCCCGCTGCGCGCGGGCTCGTCGTCGACACGCTGTTCTGAGCGGGCTCGTCCTCCTCTGACCGGTCTCGTCTTCTGAGTCGGCTCGTCGCGCGAACGCCCGGGCCGGGGCCCGGCACGACGGCGGGGCGCCGCGGCCGTGGCCACGACGCCCCGCCGAGGGCGTGCTCGTCAGGGCGACCGCGTCAGCGGCGGACCGTGAACGTGACCGAGCCCTGCGAGGCCTCGGTCGACTTGCTGCCGGCGTAGCTCGCCGTCAGCGTGTGCGGGCCCGGCGCGAGATCACGCGGGAGCGCGATCGACACCGTGCCCGTGAGGCGCTGGACCTTGAGCGTGCCGGTACCGATGACCTTCGTCCCCTCGGTCAGCGTGACCGTCCCGAACGGGGCCGCGGTCGCGCCGGTCACCGTGACGACGGCCTGCGACGCGCCCGGACCGCCCGGGTACGGCTTGCCGCCGCCGCTCGTCGTACCCGACGCCCCGGAGCGGACGGAGGCACCGGTCACCGTGACCTTCGTCGTCGTCGCCGACTTGGCGACCGTCACCGGGACCGCCGCGGACACCGACGGCAGGAACGTCGAACCCCTCGCCGGGACGAACGACGCGGTGATCGAGTGCGCGCCGAGCCCGAGCTGCACCGACGCGGTGGCCGCGCCGCGGCGGACGTCCGCGACGGCGATCAGGTGCGTGCCGTCGCGGAACGCGACGGTGCCCTTCGCCGACGGCGGCGTGAGGCTCGCCTTGAGGAGCGCCTTCTCGCCGTACGACGTCCCGCCGACGACCGACAGGGTCGTCGTCGTGGCGGTCGGCAGGGTCGCCTTGACCACCTGGACGCGCTTGCCCGCGACGTTGTGGTGCTGGAACACCAGGAGCTCGGCCGAGGCTGCGCTCGCGGAGCGGTGCACGGGGATGGTGACCCCGCCGGCGCCGTTCGTGGAGATGAGCGAGTCGCGGTCGTTCTCGAACCAGAACGGCGGGGCGTACGGGTCGACCGTGAACGGCTCGGCCTCGTCGACCACGTCGTCCTTGCCGTACGGCGAGTACGTCCAGACGGTGACGGTCGGGGTGGCCCCCGGCTCGATGCCGACGGCACCGAGGCTGATCGGCGCGACGAGCACGTTGTTGTCGAACACGCCCGTGTCGACGTCGCCGAGCTCGTTGTTGATCGGCTCGATGTCGACCGCCGGGTTCGACGCGGGTGCGTGCAGGTCGAACGTCGAGACGACCGTGAGGTCGATCGACGGGTCGAGCTTCCACACGTACGACTCGAGGTCGTACGTGCCGTCGCCGTCGACGTCGGTGTCGATCACGGGGATGACGGCCTGGCCGAGCGAGGCCCAGTCGCCCTGCGTCGCGACACCGATGTTGAGCAGCCCGTACTCCTGCGGGTCGGCGCCGAGCGCCTCGACGTAGGGAGCGGTCGAGGACCAGCCGACGTACCTGATGTCGCCGGACGCGAGCGCCGAGGCCGACGTGGTGAGCGTCGGGTCCTCCTCGAGCTGGGGGCTCGTCGTGCCGAGGATCAGGGGCGTGGTGAGCGACTGCCAGCCGCCCGAGGACACGCCCTTGCCCGTGAGCGCCAGGCCCGCGGTCGTGGACGTCCCGGAGAACGTGACGTCCTTGGCCTTGAGGTGCGAGACCAGACGCGGCGCGGCCTGCACCGGGACGCGCAGGTCGGACGCGGCGGTGCGCGAGTCGAGGACGACCCGACCGGTCAGCCCCGCGACGTACTCGCGCGGCAGCCCGGACTGCACCGAGGCGGACGTGGGGTCGATGTCACGCTCGAGCGTGGCCGGGTCGGCCTTGAGCGTGACCGTGAGCGTCGTGGAACGGCCCGGCGGCACGTTGACGCGCGTCGGGTGGACCGTGATGCTCGCGCCGCCCGCGGTGGACGCGGCGACGAACGACGCGTCGTAGCTGGCGAGCGTGCGGCCGGTGTTGCGCACGGTCACCTTGGCGGTGCGCACGACCGTCTTCGGGCCGACGTCGACGACGCCGAACGCGACCGACGTGAGCGCCGGGTTCTTGGCGTTGTACGCGAGGACGTTCGTCTGCACGGCCTGCAGCGCGTCGACGCGACCGGCGCCCACCCGCTCGGGTCCGTACGCCAGACCGGTGCCACCGGGCTCGGTGGTGACGTCGTGCGTCGCGGTGTTGACCACGGCGGCCTTGACGTCGGTCGCCGACCAGCGCGGGTGCGCGGCGCGGACCAGCGCGGCGATGCCCGCGACGTGCGGTGCGGCCATCGAGGTGCCCGACAGCAGCTGGCCCGCCGTGCCGCCGCCCGAGGCGGCCGACAGGATGCCGGTGCCGGGTGCGGCGACGTCGACCTTGGCGATGCCGAGCGAGCCGTGCACGCCGCGCGACGAGCCGTCGTTCAGCAGGTCGCCCGCGCCCTCCTGGCTGCTCGACTGCGCGAGGCCCGGGCCGATCGTCAGCGACAGCGTGCCCGCCTCGATCTCCGGCAGCAGCGCGTCGGTCGACTGCTTGGTGAGCTGCGCGCCGGGAATCGTGGCGTTGCCCGCGATACCTGCGGCGAAGACCGCCTGCTCGGTGGGCAGGACCACGCCGACGGCGCCCGCGGCGGTCGCGTTGTTGAAGCGGACGGCCGATCCGCACAGCCGCGCGGAGTCGTCGTCGTTCCACCACAGGTACGCGATCTTGCCGGCGACGAGCGCGGCCTGCGCCGCGGTGAACGCCGTGCAGCCGTCGAAGTCGGCCGCCACGTAGGCGACCGGGGCGGTGACGTCCGGCCCGGAGTACGCGACCGAGTTCTGCGCCGCGAACAGCTTCCCGACGAGCGAGGCGTCGGAGGCGGCCGTGACCTTGACGGCGTCGAGCACCGGGGCGCCCACGGAGTTCGCGACCGTGATCGCGCTCGCGGCGTTGCCCGGCGAGCCGCCGATGTCGGTGATGTCGCCCGCGTTGCCCGAGGAGATCGCGACGACCACGCCGAGCTTGGTCAGCGCGTCGATGAGGGCGTTGTCGGGGTCGTCGGCCGGGGTGCCGTCGCTGCCGAGCGACAGGTTCAGGACGTCGACGTGGTCGGACAGGTCGCCGTCACCGTTCGGGTCCGCGGCACGGTCGAGCGCGAGGCCGGTGAGATCGGTCGAGCCGCCGATGTCGCCGAACACCTTGAACGACCACAGCTGTGCGCGGGGCGCGGCGCCGGGGCCGATCTGCCAGTCGGAGACGTCGGTCAGCGTCGAGTAGTCGCCGTCGAACGTGCTGCCGGTCGAGTCGACGCCGTAGCCGGCGGCGGTGCCGGCGACGTGCGTGCCGTGGCCCGAGTTGGGGGACGTCGACAGCGAGTCGATGGGGTTCTCGTCGGGCGTGGGGACGTCCGTGGAACCGGGCTCGTCGAGGCTCGCGTCGTACAGCGGCCCGGCGAAGTCGTAGCCGCCCGCGAACTTGGCCGGGTCGTAGGAGCCCGCGGGGATCGGCTGGGTGCCGTCCTCGCCGTACGCGGCCTCGTACGCCTCGACGGTGCCCGCACCGCCGAAGTCGGCGTGCGTGTAGTCCAGGCCCGTGTCGATGACGCCGACCGAGACGCCCTCACCGGTCTGGCCGGTGTCGTGCCACGCCTGCAGCGCACGCGTGAACGTGACGGTGTTGGCGTTCGTCGGGCGCTTGGGGACGACGAGGCGGATCGCGGTGACCTTGTCCGACGACGCGAGCGCCCGGATCTTGGCGGCGTCGCCGCTGACGAGCGTCCCGGCGATGAGGTTGGTGAGGGTGCCGAGCCGCTTCGGTGCGGCGCTGGCGACGTTCTTCGCGGTGAGCTCGGCCGGCACGACGTCCTGCGCGACGGCCTCCGTCTGCGCGGCGGCGTCCTGCACGGCGTCGGCACCCTGGGCGGCGACCTCGACGCCCGCGGCCGTGTCGAGCTCGACGAGCGCGGTGATCCGACCCTTGGCACCGACGATCCCGGCGGCCTTGCGCGCCTCGTCGAGCGTGACCCTGCTGAGCGCGGGGTCGATGCCATGGTCGGACGGGGTGGGTGGACCGGGTGGCGCGGCGGTGGCCGACGAGCCGAGGAGCGCGGTGCTGAGGGCCACCGCGAGCGCGGTGGTGGAGGCGAGGACGGATCTGCGTGACATGTGCACCCCTGGAGTTGTGGGTTCTCACGGAGCGTCCGTGGGACCGTCGGGCTGACCGTTGCCCTCGTCGGCGGAGACCACGCACGCCCGACGCACGCTACTGACCGGTACGCCCCACGTCATCCGGTACGACCGAATTGGTGGCGGCGCTCGTCGAACGCCCCGCCGGGGACCGGCGCGCCGGCGCGCCCCTCAGCGCAGCGGGACGAACGCGTACGACCCGTGCGTCGTGTCGCTGACCTGCCCGTCCGCGACGACGAGCAGGTGCATCGTCGACCGGATCGGCAGCACCAGGCGGCCCGGGTCGGCCAGCATCCCGACGAGCTCGTCGGGGAGCGTGCGCGCGGCCGCCGAGACGAGGATCCGGTCCCAGCCGCCCGGGCGAGAGCGCCCGACGGTCCCGGGCGGCGCGATCTCGAGCCGCGCGCGAGGGGTCGCACGGCCGGCGCCGGCCGGGGTCCCCAGGTACTCGGCGAGGTTCGCCGCGCCCCAGACCGCGAGCTCGGGGTCCAGCTCGAGACCCAGCACGTCGCCGTCCGGTCCGACGAGCCAGGCGAGCAGTGCCGTCGTCCACCCCGAGCCCGCGCCCACGTCGAGCACGCTCGCGCCCGGCGGGACGTCCAGCAGGCGCAGCATCGCCACGACCGTGCTGGGCTGCGAGCCCGTCGAGCCGTGCCACAGGGGGAGCGCGCGGTCCTCGTCGGCGTGCGCCCGCTGCGCGCGCGGCAGGAACTGCACCCGCGGCACCGCCCGCAGCGCCTCCCGTACCCGGTCCTCGCTCATCCGATGGTCACCCGGCCGTCGTCGTGCTCGTCGCGCCCGCCCCGCCGCGCCGCTGCGCGGCCGTGCGCGCGGTCGGCCGTCCTCAGCACCGACACTAGGCGCGTGAGTGATCCCCGGCCCGCAACACCGTCGTCGCCCCCCGGCCCGACCGCGGCCCTCGACGCCGACGTGATCGTGGTCGGGTCGGGCTTCGGCGGTTCGGTCGCGGCGCTGCGGCTCACCGAGAAGGGCTACCGCGTCATGGTCCTGGAGGCCGGGCGGCGGTTCACGCCCGAGACGCTGCCGCGGACCTCGTGGGACGTGCGGCGGTTCCTGTGGGCGCCGCGGCTCGGCTGCACCGGGATCCAGCGCATCCACGCGCTGCCGGACGTGCTCGTGCTCGCGGGCGCCGGGGTGGGCGGCGGCTCGCTCGTCTACGCCAACACGCTGTACGAGCCCGAGCGTGACGAGTTCTGGGACGACCCGCAGTGGGCGGGCATCGCCGACTGGCGCGCCGAGCTGGCGCCGCACTACGACCAGGCGCGGCGCATGCTCGGCGTCGTCGAGAACCCCGCGACGACGCCGGCCGACGAGGTCGTCCGCGGCGCCGCCGAGGAGCTCGGAGTCGCGGGCACGTACCGGCGCGCACCCGTCGGCGTGGTGTTCGGGCGCGAGGGCCGGGTCGAGGCGGGGACCGTGGTGCCCGACCCGTTCTTCGGGGGCGTCGGGCCCGAGCGCCGGGGCTGCACGCAGTGCGGCGCGTGCATGACGGGCTGCCGGTTCGGGGCCAAGAACACGCTCGAGACCAACTACCTGCCGCTCGCGGAGCGCGGCGGCGCGCGCGTCGTGCCGCTCACCACCGTGACCGCGGTGCGCCCGGCCGACGACGGCACGTGGGAGGTCGACGTCGTCGCGACCGGCCGTCGGCGTCCTCGTCGGACGGCCCGTCGGACTGCTCGTCGGACTTGTCGGACCCTGCGGGCCGGGCAGGTGGTGCTCGCCGCGGGCGCGTGGGGGACGCAGGACCTGCTGCACCGGCTCAAGGCCGACGGCGTGCTGCCCGCGCTGTCCGACCGGCTCGGGCACCTGACGCGCACGAACTCCGAGGCGCTCGGCGGTGCGGTCGCGCGGTGGCGCGACCGGCGGACCGGGCCGGACCTGACCCGCGGCGTCGCGATCACCTCGTCGATCTGGCTCGACGAGCGCACCCACCTCGAACCCGTCCGGTACGGCCGCGGGTCCAACCTCATGGGCCTGCTGTCGACCGTGCTCACCGCGGGCCCGACGACGGGCGAGCGACCGGCCGGTGCGCGGGTGCGCCACGTAGGGCGCTGGTGCGCCGCGGCCCTGCGCCACCCCGGCCAGATGGGCTCGCTGCTGCTGGGCCTGGGCTCGTGGTCGCAGCGCACCGTGATCGGGCTCGTGATGCAGACCGGTGCGGCCTCGATCGTCGTGCAGCCGCGGCGGACCTGGCGCGGGCGCGTGCGCCTGACCTCGACGCCGGGCGACGGCGAGCCCAACCCCACGTGGATCCCGCAGGCGCACGACGCGTACCGCGCCATGGCGCGCCAGCTCGGCGGGGTCCCCGCCTCGAGCGTGGCCGAGGTGGTGGACGTGCCCATGACGGCGCACTTCATCGGCGGCTGCACGATCGGGCGCTCCGCGGCCGACGGCGTCGTCGACCCCTATCACCGCGTGCACGGCTACCCGGGGCTGCACGTGCTCGACGGGTCGACGATCTCCGCGAACCTCGGGGTGAACCCGTCGTTGACGATCGCCGCCCAGGCCGAGCGCGCGTGCGCGCTGTGGCCCAACCGGGGCGAGAGCGACCCGCGGCCGCGACCCGGCGAGCCGTACGTGCGGTTGGCGCCGGTACCGCCCGCGCGACCCGTGGTGCCCGCGCACGCCCCGGCGGCGTTGCCCAGGCACTGACGGGTCCTTCACCGCACCCGTCTTTCACCAGACCCGTCCTTCACCGCACCCGACGCTCGTGCACGTGCCGGTGGCCGCGGCGCTCCGGGTGTCGGCGACATGGAAGCGTGTGCACGATTCGTCCGACGTGTCCGGTCTGCGCAGGTCAGCACGGCGTGTCGCGGCTCCTGTGGTCGCTGTCACAGCCTCGTCGGAGCGGGTGAACTTGTGTGTCGGAGACGTGAAGACGGCCGTCGAGGGCCTGCGCCGAGCCCGTGTCCGGTATGCGGAAAGTGCTCCGCAGGGCCCTCGGCGCGCATTCGGGACGTGACCAGGAGGGACGTCCGTCGGTCGCTCGGGAGGCGTTCCGCCGCCTGATCGCTGCCCGGTTGGGCGTTGTGTCGGACATGTGCGACTGCGCCGGTCAAGCCTTGCAGGACCTTGACGGATCTCAACCTGGACATCCCGCGAACGCTCCTTAGCGTGGAGATCGATGACTGACGAGCCGCAGCGCCGGCGTACGTCCGGAGGCGGCCGCCACGCGGCAGCAGAGCGGACTCGCACGCGCCCCACCACCCGCATGACCCCCAGCCGACTGGCGAAGGGGTTCGTCGTCGTCGCCCTCACGGCGGCGTTCGGCGGATTCGTCTCGCAGAGCACGGCCGCGAACGAGCAGGACCGCACCGCGATGCGCGACGCGCGAGCCGCCGTCGCCGACGCCGCGCTCGACGCCGTGCAGACCGCGCGCGCCGCGACCGACGCGGCCGAGGTCGTGAGCCCCGACGACGACACGCTCGACGAGCTCGACGCCGCGACGGCCGAGCTCGAGGACCTGCTCGACGAGGCCGGCGTCCTGCGGGCGCGGTCCGCCGATGCCCCGTCCCGCAGCGGCGACCGCACCGCCGACGGCACCGCCGACGGCACCGCTGACCGCACCGCTGACCGCACCGCCGACCGCACCGCCGCGACCGAGCGCGGCGCCGACGGCTCGGCCACGACGCCCTCCGACGACGCCGCCTC
>NZ_LFKW01000100.1:0-1794 GCF_001040865.1 Cellulomonas sp. A375-1
GGCCGCCCCCGACGCCACGACGACACCCGACGCTGCGGCCACGGCCCCGGCCGACGACGCCACGGCTCCGGTCGACGGCGCGACCGCCGAGCCGACCGCCCCGGCCGACGGCGCGACCGCCGAGCCGACCACCCCGGCCGACCCGGCCGCAGACCCCGGTGCCGCGGACCCGAGCAGCGCAGCCGACCCGAACACCCCCGCCGAGGTCGTCGACCCGGCCGACGAGGTCGTCGTGCCGCCCGTCGCCGGGCCCGAGGACGAGACGACGCGCAAGATCCGCGAGGCGGTCGCGCGAGTCGTGGAGCTCAGCAGCGAGGTCGCCGAGACGACCCAGGAGACGCGCGAGCGCATCGCCGCCGAGCAGCAGGCCGCGGCCGAGAAGGCGGCCGCCGAGAAGGCCGCCGCCGAGGCCGCGGCGAAGGCCGAGGCGGAAGCCGCCGCGAAGGCCGCCGCGGAGGCCGCCGCCGCCAAGGAGGCCGAGCGTGCCGCCTGGAAGCAGTCCCTGCTCGGCTACGCGAACGGCCAGATCCCGTCCTCCGCGCTGTGCGCCCCGTCGTTCGACTCGAGCGCGCTGCTGCGGTGCGACGCCGCCGAGGACCTCGACGCGCTCGACGCCGCGTACCACGCCGACTTCGGCGTGCACCTCGCGATCTCCGACTCCTACCGCTCGTACGGCAACCAGGTGAGCTGCCGTGCGCGCAAGGGCTGGCTGTGCGCCCAGCCCGGCACGTCGAACCACGGGACCGGCATCGCCGTCGACCTCGGCGGCGGCATCCAGGTGTTCGGCACCAAGCAGCACGCGTGGATGCAGCAGCACGCGGGCGAGTTCGGGTGGGTGCACCCGGCGTGGGCGCGGGCCGGCGGCAGCAAGCCCGAGGCGTGGCACTGGGAGTACACGCGCTGAGCCGCGGAGGTCCGGTTGCCGTGGCGCGCGAGAGCGAGCGCCCGGTGCGCCGGCCGCGCAGGCAGGCGGCCGCCCGTGCGTGTCCCGCTCTTCACCCAGCCTGGTAGTGGCCAGCTGCACCTAGCATCGGTCCATGCCTGCACCGGGTCGTGCCTGGCCGCTCGTCGGCCGCGCCGCTGAGCTCGACGACCTCGAGGCCTACCTGACCGAGGCCACCGACGGGCCGGGCGGCGCCGTCCTGCTCGAGGGTGAGGCCGGGGTCGGCCGCACGAGCCTCGTCGAGGCGCTGCAGTCGGGCGCCCAGCTCCTCGGCATCCGCGTGTGCGGCGGCGCCGACGCGCTCGACGAGCTGCGCCGCCCGTGCGTCGACGGGTCCGCGCGGCTCGTCGTCCTGGAGGACGTGCACTCCTGGGACGACGACGAGCTCGCGGGCCTGGCCGCCGCGTCGGGCGACGGCTTCCCGCCGCGCACGCTCGTCGTGCTGACCCTGCGCCCGGTGCCGCACCGCCCCGCGGTCACGCACGTCGTGAGCCGGTGGACGCGCGCCGGCGCCCGCTACCTCGAGCTGCGCCCGCTGCCGACCGCCGCGGCCGTCGAGCTCGCCGAGGCCATCGTGGGCGCGAGCCTCGGTCCGTCGCTGCGCGGAGCGATCTCGACCGCGGGCGGCAACCCTCGGTTCGTCGTCGACGTGGTCACGACCGCGCACGACGCCGGCGCGCTCGTCGCCGTCGAGGGCGGCATCGACGCGGTGCTGCCCGGCTGGCGGGGCGAGGTCGAGGAGGTCGTCCGGTCGCGCGTCGCCTACCTGGGCGCCGACGTGCTCGCGCTGCTGTCCGCCGCGTCGGTGCTCGGCGTCTCGTTCGTCGTCGTGGACCTCGCCGCGCTCGTCG
>NZ_LFKW01000100.1:1914-4669 GCF_001040865.1 Cellulomonas sp. A375-1
GGGCGTCGTGCAGGCGCGTGGCGACCGGCTCGTGTTCCGGCACGACGTGGTGCGCGCGGCGCTGTACGGCGGGCTGCTGCCCGCCGACCGACGTGCGCTGCACGCCCGTGCGGCGTGGACGCTGCGCGAGGCGGGTGCGCCGCAGGCGGTCGTGGCGACCCACCTCGAACGCGCCCGCTGACGCTCGCCGCCGTCCTGGTCGTGGCCCTGGTGGGCCCCCGTGCGCGGGTCGCGCCGCGATGTGGGCGCCGGGCTGCGCCGCGGCGGGCGGGGGCCTAGCGTGGGCGGACGGGCCCGGCGGCGCCGCCTCGCGCGGCACGACGAGCGCCCACCACCCCGACGAGAAGGAGCGGACATGCCCACGCGCAGCGCGAAGACCTCTTGGCACGGCACCCTGACCGAGGGCACCGGTCACGTCGAGCTCACGAGCTCGGGCGCCGGGGCGTACGACGTCTCGTTCCCGCGCCGCGCGGCCGACGACGCCGAGGGCGTCACCAGCCCCGAGGAGCTGATCGCCGCCGCCCACTCGTCCTGCTACGCGATGCAGCTCTCCGCGGTCATCGCCGAGGCCGGCGGCACGCCCGTCGGGCTCGACGTGACGGCCGACGTCACGCTGCGGCCCGACCCCGCCGGCGGATTCCGGATCTCCGGGATCGCCCTGCGGGTGCGCGGGCAGGTCGAGGGGCTCGACGCCGACGGCTTCCTCGCGGCCGCCGAGAGCGCCAAGCTCGGCTGCCCGGTGAGCAAGGCCCTGACCGGTACCGAGATCACGCTGGACGCAGCTCTCGCGTGACCCGAGGGCACCTCGCCCCGGAACCCAGGTCCCGGGGCGAGGTGTTCGGGACTTCCGTCCCGTGAGGATTGCCTCACCTCATCACTAGCGTCGAGTGCGTGAACCTCGCGCAGAGCACGCCGGGCGACGTGGTCCGGGTCACGCGCATCGACCTCGACGGGGCGATGCGCAGACGCTGCCGTGAGCTGGGACTGGCTCCGGGGGCGGTCGTGCACGTCACGCACCGCGGCGGGTTCGGCGGCCGGGTCGTGGGGATCGGTGCGGACCGGTTCGCGCTCGACGCCCAGACGTGCGTCCACGTGTACGTCGCGCCCGTCGACCTGACCACGTCATGAGCTGCCACGAGGCGCCCGCGGCGATCTCGCCCGGGCCGGTCGGCGCCGCCGTGCTCGACGAGCCCCGCATCGCGCTCGTCGGCAACCCGAACGTGGGCAAGTCGACCCTGTTCAACGCGCTCACGGGCGCGCGACAGCGCGTGGTCAACGCCCCCGGGACGACGGTCGAGCTGCAGGAGGGCCGCTGGCGCGTGGGTGGCGTCCCGTGCCGCCTCGTCGACCTGCCCGGTACGTACAGCCTCGACGCGCGCTCGCCCGACGAGCAGGTCGCCGCGCACGCCGTGCACGACGACAGCACCGACCTCGTCGTGCTCCTGGTCGACGCCGCGGGGCTGGCCCGGTCGCTCGTGCTGGCGGGTCAGGTCGCGAGCGCCGCGCGGCCCGTCGTCGTCGCGCTGACCATGACCGACGTCGCTCGCACGCGAGGGCTGACCGTGCCCGCCGACGCCCTCGCGGACCAGCTCGGCGTCCCTGTGGTCGTGGTCGACCCGCGCACCGGGGCCGGCCTCGAGCGGCTCGCCTCGGCCGTCGCCCTCGCGCTGACGCACCCCCGCCGCCTCACGACCGCGCCGAGCCGACGCGTCACCACGCCCGGGACCGCTCCGGACACCGTGCTCGAGGGGGAGGCGGCCGCGGCCGGCACCGCCGCGAGCGACGACGAGGCCGAGCGCGTGTTCGCGTGGGTCGCCGACGTGCTGGCCGCCGTGCAGCTCGGGGGCGACGCGCCGCGGTCACCCGTGCGCACCTGGTCGGACCGCGTGGACCGCGTGCTCCTGGACCCGCGCGCGGGGATCCCGGTGCTGCTCGTCGTCATGTGGGCCCTGTTCCAGCTCGCGACGACCGTGGCCGCCCCGCTCATCGCCGCGGTCGACACGCTCGTGAACGGGTGGCTCGCCGACGCGGTGCGCGCCGCCCTGCCGTCGTCGGGCCCGTGGCACTGGCTCGAGGGCCTGCTCGTCGACGGCGCCCTCGCGGGCGTCGGGACGGTGCTGTCGTTCGTCCCGCTGCTCGCGCTGGTGTTCGTCGCGGTGGCCCTGCTCGAGGACTGCGGCTACCTCGCCCGCGCGGCGTTCGTCGCCGACCGCGCGATGCGGGCGATCGGACTCGACGGCCGGGCGGTGCTGCCGCTCGTCGTCGGCTTCGGCTGCAACCTGCCCGCCCTGGCCGCGACCCGCACGCTCCCGCACGCGCGTCAGCGGCTGCTCACGGGGCTGCTCATCCCGTTCACGTCGTGCACCGCACGGCTCACGGTGTACGTGCTCCTCGCGTCGGTGTTCTTCCCGCAGCACGCGGGCACCGTCATCTTCGTCATGTACCTCGCGTCCGCCGCGCTCGTCGTGCTCGGCGGTCTGGCGCTGCGGCGCACGCTGTTCCGCGACGTCCGCCGCGAGCCGCTCGTCCTCGCGCTGCCCGCCTACCAGCGCCCCGCGCCGCGGCCGATCGCGTTGTCGGTGTGGGTCCGGGTGCTCGCGTTCGCCCGGAAGGCGGGCGTGATCATCGTCGGGACGCTCACCGCGGTGTGGTTGCTCATGGCGATCCCCGTGACGGGCCATCACGCGATCGCCGACGTGCCCGTGCAGGACTCGCTGTACGGGCGCGCCGCCTCGACGCTCGCCCCCGTGCTCGC
>NZ_LFKW01000100.1:4711-9205 GCF_001040865.1 Cellulomonas sp. A375-1
CGCCGGGTTCGGCACGTGGGAGGCGGCGGCCGCGCTCGCGACCGGCTTCGTCGCCAAGGAGGTCGTCGTGGGGTCGCTCGCGCAGACGGCCGCCGTGGCCGAGCCCGACGACCCCGCGCACCCGGGCGATCTCGGCGACCGGCTGCGGGCGACGTTCGAGCGGTCGTCCGGTGGGCACCCGGGGGCCGCGGCCGCGGGGTTCCTGTGGTTCGTGCTCGCCTACAGCCCGTGCCTGGCCACCCTCGCCGAGCAGCGGAGGATGTTCGGGCTGCGGTGGACTGCGCTCGGGGTCGGCGTCGGGTTCACCGTCGCGTGGGTGGGCGCGGTCGTGGTGTTCCAGGTCGGGCGGTTGCTGGGATGAACGCGGAGAGGGACGTGCCACGACCCGTGCGGACAGCGCGTGCGAACGCTGCTGGTCCGGAGGCGACCCGATGAGCGTGCTCGACGACGTGCTGCGCGTGACGCGCTCCGGCGCTACGCCCGCGACGACCGCGCGTACCCTCGGGATCGACGAGGGCCTCGTCGTCGCCGCGCTCGACCACTGGGCGCGCCGCGGCGCCCTCGCGCCGACGCTCGCCCGCCGCGACGCGCCGTGCTCGTCGTGCGACCCCGGCACGCCCAGCGACACCCCGCTCCCACTCGCGTGCGCCGGCTGCCCCCTCGCCCGCCGCTGACCTGCCCGCACCAAGCCCGCCCCTGACCGGCCTGCGCCACAGACCAGCCGCCCCCGACCGGCCTGCCCCTGACCGGCCTGCCACTGACCGGCCTGCACCTGACCGGCCTGCCGTGACGGGCCTGCCGCTGACGGGCTCGGCCTGGTCGTGGCTCGAGGGCCATGGGGGTCGGCGTCCGGTCTGCGACCGGTCCCGGTCCGGCTCCGCGCGCGAGTGCGAAGATGCCCCCCGTGACTGCCGTGGCCGACGAGAACCGCTTGCGCACCGACGTCGTCGCCGCGCTCCGGTCCGCCGTGCGCGGCGCGGTGGACGACTCGTCCCGTCGCCGCGCCGAGTACTCGACCGACGCCTCGAACTACCGGGTCGTGCCCGAGGTCGTCGTCTTCCCGCGCGACCGCGACGACGTGCTGGCCGCGCTCGCGGTCACGCGCGAGGCCGGTGTGCCGCTCACGGCTCGCGGTGCGGGGACCTCCGTCGCGGGGAACTCGATCGGCCCCGGCGTCGTGCTCGACTTCTCGCGCCACGTGAACCGCATCCTCGAGATCGACCCGGAGGCACGCACCGCGCGCGTCGAGCCGGGCGTGATCATGGCCTCGCTGCAGCGGGCAGCCGCACCCCACGGTCTGCGGTTCGGGCCGGACCCGTCCACGTGGACCCGCGCGACGCTCGGCGGGATGATCGGCAACAACGCGTGCGGGCCGCGCGCCGTCGCCTACGGCCGCACCGCGGACAACGTGCTCGCACTCGACCTCGTCGACGGCACCGGCCGTCGCCTCACGGCCGGTGCGGGGGAGGGCGCGCTCGACGTGGTCCCCGGCCTGGCCGAGCTCGTGCGAGGGAACCTCGACCTGCTGCGCACCGAGCTCGGGCGGTTCGGGCGCCAGGTCTCCGGGTACTCGCTCGAGCACCTGCTGCCCGAGAAGGGCACCGACCTGGCGAAGGCGCTCGTGGGGACCGAGGGCACGGTCGGCACCTTGCTCGAGGCCACGCTCCGGCTCGTCCCGGTCGCGGCAGCGCCCGTGCTCGTGGTGCTCGGCTACCCGGACATGCCGACCGCCGCCGACGCCGTGCCCGCACTCCTTGCGCACCGGCCCATCGCGATCGAGGGCATGGACGCGCGGCTGGTCGACGTGGTCCGACGAGTCCGCGGTGCCGCCGCGGTGCCCGACCTGCCGCCCGGTGGCGGCTGGCTGATGGTCGAGGTCGGCGCCGACACGCTCGACGAGGCACTCGACCGGGCCCGGGCGTTGGCTGCCGACTCGGCAACCGACGCCGTGGCCCTCTTCCCCCCCGGTCCGGCGGCCACCGCGATGTGGCGCATCCGTGAGGACGGTGCCGGTCTCGGCGGGCGCACGCCGTCCGGCGAGCAGGCCTGGCCGGGCTTCGAGGACTCGGCCGTGCCGCCCGCGAAGCTCGGCGGGTACCTGCGTGACCTCGAGGCGCTCATGGCGCAGCACCGGGTCGACGGGCTCGCGTACGGGCACTTCGGCGACGGCTGCGTGCACCTGCGGCTCGACATCCCGCTCGAGCGGTCCGGCAACCCGCTGCGGGCGTTCATGGAGGACGCGGCGGAGCTCGTCGCGTCGCACGGGGGGTCGCTCTCCGGCGAGCACGGCGACGGGCGGGCTCGCTCCGAGCTGCTCTCGGTCATGTACTCGCCGCGGGCAATCGAGGTGTTCGGGGCGTTCAAGGACCTGTTCGACCCCCGCGACCTGCTCAACCCCGGCGTCCTCGTCCGGCCCCGGCCGCTCGACGCCGACCTGCGGCGCCCCGCCGCGCACCGTCTGCCGGCCGCCACGGGCTTCGCCTTCGCGCACGACGCGGGTGACCTCACGACCGCCGTCCACCGTTGCGTCGGGGTGGGCAAGTGCCGCGCGGACTCGACCGCCGCGGGCGGGTTCATGTGCCCGTCGTACCTTGCGACCAAGGACGAGAAGGACTCGACGCGCGGCCGCGCGCGCGTGCTGCAGGAGATGGCCAACGGCTCGCTCGTCTCGCGCGGCTGGTCGTCGCCCGAGGTCCACGAGGCGCTCGACCTGTGCCTGAGCTGCAAGGCGTGCTCGTCCGACTGCCCCGCGGGCGTCGACATGGCTCAGTACAAGTCGGAGGTGCTGCACCGTACGTATCGCCGCAGGCTTCGCCCGATCAACCACTACGCGCTCGGCTGGCTGCCCCGCTGGGCGCGCATCGTCACGGGAGTGCCCGGGCTCGCGCGGGTCGTCAACGCGGTGCTCGGGGTCCGACCGATCGCCAAGCTCGTCCTCGCCGGGGGCGGCATGGACACCCGTCGCGAGATGGTCAGCTTCGCGGACGAGCCGTTCCGGCGCTGGGTCCGACGGGGGGGCGCGGACCAGGTCACGGTCGCGAGCACGCCCGACGAGCATCGGCCTGAGCGCGGGGACGACGAAGGCCGACGTCCGCGCGTGCTGCTGTGGACCGACTCGTTCAGCGACGCGCTCGCACCCTCGGTCGCGCACGCGGCGGTCGCCGTGCTGCGGGACGCCGGGTACGAGGTGCTCGTCCCCGACCACCAGGCCTGCTGCGGCCTCACGTGGATCAGCACGGGCCAGCTCGACGGTGCGCGTCACCAGCTCGAGCACCTCCTCGAGGTGCTCGGCCCGTTCGCGGTCAACGGCATCCCGATCGTCGGCCTCGAGCCCTCGTGCACCGCTGTCCTCCGTTCCGACCTGACCGACCTCCTGCCTGACGACCCGCGCGCGGTCGCGGTCGCGCGCGAGACCCGCACCCTCGCGGAGCTCCTCACGGCGCCCGCGCCGATCGGCCCCGGCGACCGCTGGCAGGTGCCCGACCTGTCCGACGTCACCGCCGTCGTCCAGCCGCACTGCCACCACTACTCGGTCATGACGTGGACCGCTGACCGTCGACTGCTGACCGACGCGGGCGCGCAGTTCTCGGCCATGGCCGGCTGCTGCGGCCTCGCAGGCAACTTCGGCATGGAGAAGGGCCACTACGACGTCTCGGTCGCCGTCGCGGAGAACTCCCTCCTGCCCGCACTGCGCGACGCGGCACCCGGTGACATCTACCTCGCCGACGGCTACTCGTGCCGCACCCAGGCCGACCAGCTCGCCGGTGTGGAGGGCATCCACCTCGCTCAGCTCCTGGCCTCCCACCTCCCCGCCCAGCGAGACGCGGCCACGCCTACCTCCTGACCTGCTCACGGGCGGTCGGGCTCTCACGGCGGGACCGCCTCGACACGCGCGCCCCCGGCCGGCACTGCTCCTGGAGCGTTGTACGCGCGACCGCCGCGCGTGCGGAACACGTACCGCCGACCCTCGCCGCCGGTTGGTGAGCCGAGCGTCGACAGCAACCCGGGCTCGGCCCGTTCGACGTGCTCGACGTCCAGGTCGAGGCGGTGCACCTCGTGATGGTGGAAGCCGCACAGCAGCAGGGCGTTGTCGAGGTCGGTCGCGCCGCCGTCGCGGTGCCACCACGCGATGTGGTGCAGCTGGCCGTACGCGGGCGGCACGCTGCAGCCGTTCCACGCGCATACCCGGTCCCGCGCGATCACCGCGTAGCGCTGCGCGGGCGTGAACGCTCGCCGCGTCCGACCCACGTCCAGCGGCAGCCCCGCAGCGCCCATCACCACCCGCGTCATGGCGCAGTCGCACAGCGCGGCAGCGAGCTCGGTCGCCGAGAGCGGTACCCCCGCGTCGGTCACCGCGGACGGGACGGTCGGCGGCATGAGGGGCACGCCCTCTGACCGCCGCCCCTGTGCTCGTGGACCGGCCGCGCGACGCTGCCCCTGCTGACTCCTCACGAGCGCCCATGTCTCGGCCGGAACCAGCAGCGAGACGTGCGA
>NZ_LFKW01000100.1:9405-12527 GCF_001040865.1 Cellulomonas sp. A375-1
GTGCCTGCTCAGGCGTCCGGTCCTCGTCGGGGCGGTGGCCGGTCGCGTCGAGCGCGCGCTGCAGGCGGGCGCCCGCGAGCGGGTCGAGCCGGCCGCGCAGGAACGTCCCCTCGGCCGCATGCGTCAGCGTGAGGAACCGGGCGCGGCGGTGCGCCTCCCGCTGGTCCGCGTGGTGCGCGGGGTGCTGCGCGGCCACCCAGGCGGCGAGCCCGCGCCCGAACTCACGGGAGTCGACGCCCTGCGCGAGGTCGACCACCGCGGCCTGCCCCTCGGCGGTGCTGAGCGCCTGCGCCACCTGCGCGGGCGCCTCCGCGAGTGTCTGGGCGAGCACGTCGGCGTGCCCCTCGCGCACACGACCCTCGGCCATCGCGGTGCGCACGTCCGGCAGGCGGGTGAGCGCCTCGGCGGTGCGCACCTGCGTCGCGACCTGCCAGCGGGACGAGCCCGTCTGCCGCGCCCGGGTGTCGGCGAGCTCCCGCTCGGCGCCCGCAGCCGCTGCCGCCGCTTGGTGGGCCGCGAGCACCGGCGCGCGCACCGCGGGGACGAGCGCCGCGAGCCGGTCGAGCGTCCCGAGCGCAATGGCACGCTGCGCACCGGTCCACCGATCGGCGTCAGCCGCGCGACGCGCGAGCCCCATGAGGCGCTCGCGCAGGTCCTCCAGCTCCGCGAGCACGTCCTCGGCCCGCGGAGCGGCACTGCCGGAGCGCGCGCCGCCCAGCACCGCGCCCACGCCACCCGGCCCCCATGGATCGAACATACGTACGATTCTAGGGAAGGTTCGACGTGCCAGGCCGGCCCTGTGGACAGCGAGGGGTCACGGTGGGACGGCCATCGCGACGGCGGAGAGCGAGCCTCCCACGCCGCATCGCACCCCGCGGTCACACGAGACGTCGTCGCCCCGCCCCGCGTGTCAGTCGCGCGACGACGTCGTCCCCCGCCCCGCGTGTCAGCCGCGCGACAGCGTCGTCCTCCCGCCCCCCGTGTCAGTCGCGCGACAACGTCGTCGTCCCGCGCCCGGGGTGCCACGACGTGACGACCAGCCGCGTGCCCGACTCGTCGAGCCGCGTGTGCACCACCTCGGTGACGTCGAGCGCGAAGTACGCCCCCGGTGGCCCCTCGGCGGGCCGGGCGACCTCGACCAGCCGACCCGCGAGCTTGGCGTCGCCCAGCCACTGCGTCGTGTCCGACGGCGGCTCGAGCGTCGGGCTGTGCACGGCCACGCGCGGGTCGCGCAGCACGTCCTGCAGCTTGACCGAGCCCGGCATCATGCCGAGCGTCACGTCGTCACCGAGCTCGAGCTCGGTGCCGGAGATCCGCGGCGAGCCGTCGGCCCGCAGCGTCGCCATCGTCTTGTTCGTCCCCGCGCTGAACAGCGCTTCGACCACCGCCGCCAGGTCCGGCGCGTCACGCCTCACGTCCGCCCATCGCACTCGTGCCGTCATCCGCCCATCGAACCTCCGACCACCCACACGCGCCGGACCCGAGGCGTCGGACCCCGCACGCGTCGGGCCACACACGTCGGACCAGCCGTTGCGTCCCGGCCGCCAGACGGGCAGGGTCGGGGGATGCTCGTCGCCTTCTCCGTCGCCCCCAGCGGAACCGGCCGTGCGGACGGCTCCGTCTCCGAAGCCGTCGCGGCGGCGGTCCGGGTCGTGCGGGAGTCCGGTCTCCCGAACCGGACCGACGCGATGTTCACGACGATCGAGGGCGACTGGGACGCCTGCTTCGACGTCGTCAGGCGCGCGACCGAGGCGGTCGCTCCGTTCGGCTCGCGGGTCTCGCTCGTCCTGAAGGCCGACATCCGGCCCGGCCACGTCGGCGAGCTCGAGGGCAAGGTCGCTCGGGTCGAGGACGCGCTCCGCGACGCCTGACGGGGGCCGACGGGCCTCGGGGGGCAGACGCATCGCGAGAGCGGCGAGCGGCCCGGGGCGTCCTCGCTGCGCCGACACGAGCGCCGACGCGTGACATGCGTCCCCGTCAGGGCGAGGATTGCCCCGGTACGTCACCCGCACGGCCGTCGCGGGCGGTCAACTCGACCCGTCCGGCGGACAGACCGGACATGCGCGCACGTGCCAGAGTGTCGCTGACACGTGGAACTTCCGCGTGCACACCGTCGTCGGGGCTGCCACGAACGCCGGGACGAGGACCTCAGACGCCCGGGCAGGGCGCAGAGACCGCGCCGGTCGGACGTCGCGCGCCCCAGGAAGGCCGGGACCGGATGCCCCTGTTCGAGCTCGACGACGGTCGCCCGCGCCTCGTCCAGCCGATGCAGCCGTTGCCCGGGTCGTTCGCGCAGGATCTCGCGTCGCTGCTCACGCACCACCTCGCGGCGATCGCGGGGGAGCCGCTGTTCCCGGTGCGTCACCGCTCGAGCGCGCCGGACCACGCGGACCTGCCCGAGCTCCTCGCGCTGGACGCGACGGGCCGCGCGGTGGTCCTCGAGGCCGTGCAGGTGCTGGACGACGACGCGGTCGTCGCGGCGCTGCGGCACGCGGGCGCGGCAGCGCGCATGACGGGCACCGACCTGGCGCGCTCGTACCACGCGGACCCCGACCGGTTCGCGGTGGACTTCGCGGCGTTCCGCGACCAGGTGGCGTACGGGATGGCGACGAGCCGGCGTGAGGGCGTGCGCCTCGTCGTGATCTGCTCGGAGGTCGCGACCGAGGCGGGCGACACGTTGAGCTACCTGCGGGGCCCGGGCCGGCACGTGGACGTGCTGCAGCTCGGCGTGGTCCGCGGCGTCGACGACCGCCGGTTCCTCGACGTCTCGCCGCTCGCGCGGCACGAGAACGTGCGGCGCCCGGTCGAGCCGACGGCGCTGCGGCTGGTCCGGTCGAGCGAGGCGTCGTTCGCGACGGCCATGGCGTACGAGGACGGCCGTCGCCGCCCGCCGGCACCGCTCGGCGGCGCCACACCGAGCCTCCCCGGACTCGGTACGAGCCACGGCGGCACAGGTCACGGCGGCACAAGGAACGGCGGTGCAGCGAACGGCGGCTCGCCGTACGGCTCGGGCCTGCCGTCCACCTCCGCCTTCCCCTCGGGCCCCAGCCAGCCGACGACCGCCCGGCCCCCGCAGCCGGGAGCGCACCGTCCGGTGGCTCAGACGACGAGCCGCACCCCGG
>NZ_LFKW01000101.1:0-10905 GCF_001040865.1 Cellulomonas sp. A375-1
GACCAGTACTGCGCGACCTGCGTCGCGTCCGGCTCGCCCGGCCCGAAGACCGCGCGGTCCGCGTTCCGAGCGAGCGCGTCGACCTGCTCGGCCACGCGCGGTGCAGACGTCGGGCCGCGACCCGCGGCGTCGCCTGCGAACGCGAGCGCGAGCGCCCGCGCGGACTCGGACCGGGTCGCGACCTCGGGTGCGGGACGGCGCAGGTCGATCGCCTGGTCGAGCACCTCGTCCCACCCACCCGCGACGCGTGCGACCGGGTCGCCGTGCTTGCGGCGCCGGCGCCGCCGCCGGGACTTGATCGCCCCCACGACGACGAACGGCGCGACGAGCAGGAGCAGCGGCACGCCCGCAGACACCGCCACGACCGCGACCGTGCGCCACAGCGCGGAGGCGTCGTCGTCGTCCGCCGGAGGCTCGGGAGCGGGCTGCTCGGTGTCGTCGTCCGGCGGGGTCACCGCACCGGGCGGCGGCGGTGGGGGCTGCACGACCTGCGGCTTGGGCTCGGAGCTCTCCGGGTCGTCGCTCTTGTCGGGGGTCTTCTCCTTCGGCGGCGTCGCGTCGAAGGGCACCCAGCCGTACCCGGAGAACGCGACCTCGACCCACGCCTGGACGTCGGCGCCGGTCACCGCGACGGGCTCACCGCTCGCGACCTGCTCGGCCGAGGGCACGAAGCCGAGCACCACCCGCGCGGGCAGCCCCAGCGAGCGCACCATGAGCGCGAGCGCGGCCGCGTACTGCTCACCGTCGCCGACCATGAGGTCGTCCGCGAGCAGGCTCGCGATCCGGTCCGCGCCGTGGCCCGAGAGCGACGGCGTCTGACCCTCGAGGCCGTCGCTGTAGAACCCCTCCTCGATCAGCCAGGCCGCGAGCGAGTCGGCGACCTCGACCGCGTGCCCGGCGTCGCGGGCCACGTCGGCGGCGGTCACGCCCACGACCTCGGGGACACCGACGAGCTCGGGCTGCACGACGTCGGCCGCCGCCGCCGTGCCGATCTCGTCGACGGTCGGGACGACCGGTACGACGGTCTCGAGATCGTAGGACAGCCCCTGCTCGAGCCCGCCGGTCAGCACCGCGGCGCCCGTCGCGTCGTTGAAGCGCAGCTGCGAGGCGGTGCGGCCCAGGCCGAAGCCGGTCGCCTGACCGACCGTGGGCAACCACACGCCCGTGAGCTCGTCGATCGTGATGCGCACGGTCCGGCGCTCGCCCCGCACGCTCGTCGGGAGCTCGTCACCGACGCGACGGAACTCGCCCGAGCTCTGCGCGGAGCCGTCGCCCGCGACGTTCCACACGACGCCGTCGTAGCGATCCATCGTCGCGAGCCGGACGCGCCCGCCCTGGCCGAGTCCCTCCACGGTGAACAGCGTGGTCTCGTCGAGGTTCTTGACGTACTCCCGGAACGCCGACAGCGGGCTCGCGTAGTCACGCGGGTCGAACGGCGGGACGATCTCGTCGCGCAGCACGTAGCGCGGCTCGTCGCCGACAGCCAGCGGCGCACCACCCAGCGCGGCCCCCACCCCGACGAGTCCGAGGGTGGCGAGCGCGATCACGCGACGCGGACGCAGCCCGCCCGCACGCCACGCCGCCCATGGCAGCAGAACGACCGCCAGGACCACGCCGGTCACGGTGGGCGGCACGAGCGGGAAGCGCACGCCGAGCAGGATCACGACGACGAGCACGCCGACCGGCACCAGTGCAGCTGCGGCCGCCCACCGCCCCGGCGCCCGCACCGCGACGGCGACCGCGGCCAACGAGCCGACGAACGCGAGCAGCAGGGCCGCGACGAGCATCGTCCCGCCGGACCCGAGCGGCGGCTGCAACGTCACCACCTGCGCCCAGGACGTGACCGCACCGCGCGCCAGACCGACCACCGTGGCCGACGTCGGCACCACGCCGGCGACCGTCGTCGACGGCGCCGCGAGGGCCCCGCCGGCGAGCGCGTACGTCACCAGCGCGGCCGCGACGACCGTGATCGCGGTCCACCGCAGCCACGCGCCGACCAGCGCGAGCGCCGACCCGAGCACCAGCCCGCCGACGATCGCCGGCAGCGCGGCGTTCCCGCCGTACACCTCGAGCAGGGGCGCGAGGACCAGGGCGAGCACACCGACGAGCACCGTCGCGTCGAGGACGCCCAGCGCGAGCGGTCGCCGGCGCGGCCGCGCGGTGACGCGCCGACGGGCCGGGGCCTGCGCCGCGCCCGCCGGTGCGGGGCGTTCGAGGGTCGTCGTCACGCGATCACGCGCCGCAGGAGACGGGGCAGGTCGTCGAGCGTGCCGAGCGTCGCGAGCGTCAGCTGGCCCTGCGTCCGCACCGACACCTCGGCACCGAGCTCGCACCGCACGACGAGCGTGCGCGTGCCGGCAGGCAGGTGCCTGCTGCCGAGCCGCAGGTCGGAGTCCGAGGGCACCGAGCCGGTGACGAGCACCGCGACCGAGCACTGCGGCGACTCGCGCACCACGCGCCGGCCGAGGAGCGTCACGTCGGCGCCGGCCGGGTCGAGCTCGAGCCCGGAGCAGTCGTCGAGGAGCATCGCCGGCGTGCGGACCCGCAGCGCACCCGGTCCCGCGAGCACCGCGAGGTCGCGCTCGTCCCGCAGGGTCTGCACACCGATCGACGCGAGGGCCGAGATCGCGAGCTCGAACTCGTCGTCGTACGCGTAGTCGCGCGGGTCGTTCGCGAGCGCGAGCACCGTCTGCGTGCGACGCGTGTCCTCGAACTGCTTGACCATGAGCTTGCCGCGGCGCGCGGTCGTCCTCCAGTGGATGTAGCGACGGTCGTCGCCCGCGACGTAGTCGCGCAACGCGTGGAACGACATGTCGGAGTCCGACAGGTCGCGCGTCGACTGCCCCTCGAGGTCGCGCAGCAGCCCCGAGCTCGCTCCGCCGAGCGGCACCAGCTCGGGGTGCACGTACAGGTCCACCGGCCGGGTCCACAGCACGCTGCGCCGCGCGAGCCCGAGCGGGTCGCCGCGCACGGAGCGGACGGGGCCGACGACGACGACCGCGCGGCGCGCCGTCGGGATGGCGAACAGCTCGTCGTGCGTCGCGTCGGGGGCCAGCGACGGCACCGCGAGCTCGGCGAGACCCGCACCCACGGGCAGCTCGAGCCGCGAGGGCAGGGACCTGCGCCGCGCGGCGTTGCGGACCTCGATCCGACCGACCGCGCGCTCGCCGATCCGCACGCGGTGGTCCGCCATGTCGAGCGTGACCGCGTACCGCGCGCGGCCGACCGTCATGAGCAGGCACACCGCGAGGACGCCGACGAGCCCCGCGCCGAGGGTGGCGAGCTCGGCCCAGCCGAGCAGCCGCCCCAGCACGAGGCCGAGGAGCGCGACGACCGCGCTCCCCCAGCCGGCGCCCGAGATCCGCACGTCAGGCCGCCCGCAGCACCGGGGGCGCGACCTGGTCGAGCAGGCGGGCGAGCACGTCGGTCGCCGTCACGCCGGCGAACTCCGCCTCGGCGTCCAGCACGAGGCGGTGGGCCAGGACGTACTGGGCCAGGTCCTTCACGTCGTCGGGCAGCACGTACTCGCGGCCCCGCGAGGCGGCCCAGACCTTCGCGCAGCGCACGAGCGCGAGACCGCCGCGCACGCTCGCACCGAGCGCCGTCTGGCTGTCGTCACGGGTCGCCTCGGTGATGCGCGCGACGTAGTCGAGCACCACCGGGTCGATGTGCACCGTCTGGGCGAGGTCGGCCATCGTGCCGACCGCCTCGGTCGTGATCCGCGGGCTCAGCCCGAGCGTGCGGTCCTTGGCCCCCGCGAGGATCTCGACGGTCGACGCACGGTCCGGGTAGCCCAGGCTCGTCTTGATGATGAACCGGTCGAGCTGGGCCTCGGGGAGTCGGTAGGTCCCCGCCTGCTCGATCGGGTTCTGCGTCGCGATGACCATGAACGGACGCCCCACGGGGTGGGTCACACCGTCGACCGTGACGTTGCCCTCCTCCATGACCTCGAGCAGGGCCGCCTGCGTCTTGGGCGACGCGCGGTTGATCTCGTCCGCCAGCACGACCGAGGCGAACACCGGGCCGCGATGGAACTCGAAGCGGCCCGTGCCCTGGTCGTAGATCGTCACGCCCGTGACGTCCGACGGCAGCAGGTCCGGCGTGAACTGGATGCGGTGGTGCGTGCCCTGCACGGTCGCGGCGAGCGCCTTCGCGAGCGAGGTCTTGCCCGTCCCGGGCGCGTCCTCGAGGAGCAGGTGCCCTTCCGCGACCATCGCCGTGAGCGCGAGGCGCACCGGGAGGTCCTTGCCCAGCAGCACGCGGCTGACGTTCTCGGCAAGGGCGGCGAACGTCTCGGCGAACCAGGCGCTCTGCTCGGGGGTCATGTGGCGGTCTCCGTCGTGGGGTCGAGGTGTGAGGTACCGGGGCGGTGGTCGGCGGTCACGGGTCGGGCGTCGGGGTGGGCTCGGGCTGGGTGCGCGCGGGGATCGTGATGGTGGCGCGCGCCTCGGACGAGCCCCGGTCGTTCCTCGCAACGACCCTGATCTCGACCTTCTGGTCGCGACTGCGGACCGTGAAGTCCGAGAACGAGGCCGTGCGCTCGGATGCCGGGACCCGATCGCGGCACTCCTGCCGCCGGTCGTCGAGGTACCAGCAGAACTCGTACGTGAGGGCGAGGCCGCCGTCGTTGGTCGGCGGCTCCCAGGTCGCGTTGACGCGCGTCGGAGCGTTGGTCGGGTCCAGCGCGAGCACGATGCTCGTGGGTTCGGACGGTGCCAGGCCCCACCAGAACTTGACTGTCGCGGTCGACCAGGCGGTGGTGTCGATGTCCGTGCTCGCTCGGACCGAGAGCGTCAGGTCGGAGCCCGTGTACTCGATGGGCCAGTCGGCGACGTCGACCGTCGCGGACGTCCCGGTGCTCGGGCCTCCGGACGCGCTGCGTCCCCTCATCTCGAGCTTCCACTCGTACTGCAGGTTCCTCCCACCGCCGTCGGCAACCGGATCCCACTCGACCGTGATCTGCGTCGGTCGTCCACCAGCGCCCTCGGCGGTCTTCCTCATCCGCAGAGCCGAAGGGTCACCCGGAGGCGTGGTCGGCGTCGCGGAGCGCGAGTTGCTGAAGTCGCTGGACCCGCCCTCGTTGCGGGCCTTGACGCGGTACGTGTGCGACGAGCCGCCGGTCAGGCCCGAGTGCTCCCAGGACGTCCCGTCGGTCGACCCGACGACCGAGTCGCCGTCGTACACGTCGTACGTCACGCGCGAGCCACGGTCGTCCACGCGGTCCCACGACAGGTGCACGGTGCCCGACGCGGGCGGCGCCACGGGCTCGGCGAGCGTCGGGGTCCGCGGTGCCCCGAAGGCGCGCGCGGTGACCGTCTCGCTCGACGGTCCCCAGCCGGCCTTGTTCTTCGCCTGGACGGCGAACGTGTACTCGGTGCCGTTCTCCGCCTTGAAGGCGACCGAGCGCTGCTCGGTGTCGATGGTCCGGTCCGAGCCGCCGCCGCGGACGATCAAGCGGTACGCCTGCACGCCGTCGCCGTTGTTCGTCTGCGGCGCGGACCAGGTCACGTCGATCTGCCCGCCGATCGCGGTGTCGGTGCGCACCGCCTGCAGCGCGGTCGGCGCCGACGGGGGCGCGGCCGGCCACTGGGTGCCCGACCACGGGGTCCACGGGCTCGGCTTGTCGCGGAGCGCGTTGTGCGCGCGCACGCGGATCGAGTACGACGTGCCGTTGGCCAGGCCGGTGAAGGTCACCTTGGGCGAGGTCGGGGTGAGCACCGCGCTGCCGCTCGGCGGCGACGGCGTGATCTGGACCTCGTAGTTCACGATCTTCGAGCCGTTCGTCACCGAGTCGGGCCAGCTCCACGAGAGCTCGCCGTCACCGAAGCCGACGAAGTCGACACGGGCGGGCGCCTCGGGCACGGCGTCTGGCCGGGCCTGGGCGGACGCCGGGCTCTCCTGCGACCACCCGACCGCGTTCTGCGCCGCGACGGAGAACGTGTAGGTCACGTCGTTGGTCAGCCCGTCGAACGTGCACGTCGTCGATGCGCACGTCTTGGTCAGCCCACCGGGGCTCGCCGTCAGGCGGTAGCTCGTGATCGACGCACCACGGCTGTTGGGCGCGGTCCAGGACAGCACCACCGTCTTGTCGCGCTCCTCCCCGACGCGGGGGGCCGCGGGCGTGTCCGGGACGCCGCGGACGTTCAGCGAGATCCGTCCCTCGACCTCGCGGTCCGCCTCGTCGATCCCGTCGCGCACGCGATAGCGGACCACGAGCTCGCCGATGTAGTCGGGCGCGGGCGTCACCGTCACGCGGGACGCGGTCGCCGACGCCGTGCCACGCCCCGACTCGACGGTCGCGCCGACGACACGGAGCGGCTGCTGCGGGTAGGGGTTGAACGAGCCCTCGAGCACGTCGATCGCGCGGGCCTCGCCCTCCACCGCGTCCTCGATCGTCCAGTCCTGCACGAATGCCTTGGGGCGCGTGCTCGCGATGACGCGCAGCTCCAGCTGAGCCTCGAGCTGCCCCTTGCGGCCGAACCCGATCCGCAGCGGGAGCACGCCGCGGGTGCCCTTGTCGGCGCTCAGCGCGGCGGCCACCGAGAGCTTGGAGTCGTCGATGGTGGCGGTGAACCCGCTGGGCACGCCGGAGGCCACGGCATACGTGTACTGCTTCTCGCTCGGCGTCGTGCCCTCGGGCGTCGTCGTGAACGACCGCAGGTCGACGGTGATCGGCGCCTCGCCGGGCGCGACCTCGATGACGGCCGGGGCGAACGCCGGCGGGTGGTCGTCGACCGCGAAGACCTCGATGGGCAGCGTCAGGTAGGACGTGCGGGCCGTGGTGTCGTTCGCACTCGTGGCGTCCGTGACCGGCAGCGTCACGGACGCCGGCCCGGCGTAGTCCTTCGTCGGGGTGAACGTGAGCTCGTCGCCGTCCTCGCCCACCGCGACCGTGCCGCGTGTCGCCGTCACCTGCAGCGCGTCGGCAACCGTGGGCTGGCGGCCCTGCGCGACCTTGATCTGCTCCTCGAGCACGATCGTCAGCTGCTCACCCGACGCGACCCGCAGCTCGGGCGCACCGGGCCGCAGCGAGGGGCGGATGAAGCCCAGCGCGGGGACGGTGATGAACGCGTACGCGGTCGCGGTCTCGGGCGCGCGCGAGTTGACGAGCTGGAACGGCAGGGTCTGCGTCTGGTCGGTGAGCGTGACGAGGACCTTGTTGTCGGCCGTCACCTGCGCGACCTGGGCGACGGACGCGGGCACGCGCACCTCGAGGTCGCTGAGCGGTCCGCTCGGGTTCTGCGCCGTCGCGAGCACGTCCACCACGACCTCGGTCAGCCCGAACGTCTCGGTGGCCGGGACGACGACGTCCTCGGCGATCGGCGGCAGCACGGGTGCGTCGGGGTCGACGGTGACGGTCAGTGTCGCGGTGTCGCGCCCGCCGCGCGAGTTCGACACGGTGTACACGATCGGGAACACGGCCGCCTCGGACGGCGCCGTCACGGCGATGCGCCGCCCGACGACCTCGGCCTGGACCGCGTCGTCCTTGGTGAGCTCGGGTTCGAGCAGGAGGTCGTCGCCGGAGTTGTCGACGTCGTTCGCCAGGACACGCACCTCGATGCGCTCACCCGGGCGGATCGTCACGGCGTCGTCGCGTGCGACCACGGCCGCGGTGTCGACCGGTCGCGGGCTGATGCCGACGCGGATCGTCCCGACCGCGCGCTGCCCCACCCAGTCCTCGACCGCGTACTGGAACGTCTCGGTCCCCGACTCGTCGCGCAGGGCCTCGTACTCGATCCAGTCCGGCCCGACCTTCGCGACGCGTCCCTTCGTCGTGCCGCTGGCCTGGCCGAGCAGCGTCACCCCGTCCCCGTCGGGGTCGATGCCGACCAGCGGGACCTTGATCCGCACGGTCTCCCCTGCGAACACCCGCGCCTCGAGGTCGCGTGGACGGGGCGGCGTCTTCGTCGTCGGGTCCGACTCGTGCACCCGCACCGTGACGGTCGCGGCCGTGCGGTTGCCGGTCGAGTCGGCGATCTCGAAGACCGCGCGAGCGGTGACCGCGTCGGCCGGCGCCTGGTACCGCAGCACGTCGCCGGAGACGAACATCAGCCCGTCCCCGGGCGCGACCGGCTCGACGAGCGTCGGCATGAGCGACAGGGGGTCCCCGTCGGGGTCATAGGCGCTCTCGAGCACCGGGATCGTCACGACACCGCCGGTGCGGACGGTCGCCTCGACGTTCTCGGCCACGGGCGCCTGCGTCGAGGACGCGGGCGGCACGGGTTGTACGACGATCTGCCCCGTCGCGGTCTTGGTCCCGTTCGTGATCGTGTACGGCAGGACGACGACGTGGTCGAGCGTGCGCTCCGAGCGGATCTGGACCAGGTGGTGCTCGAGGATCGCGACGCTGAGCCCGTCCGCGTCCGAGGTGTCCACCGACTGCAGGACGAGCATCTCGCCCGCGGGGTCGGAGTCGTTGGCGAGCGGGTCGATCGTCACCTCGCCGCCCGCGGGCAGGAAGGCGCGGTCGCGCACCGCGATGGGCGGCGCGGCCTCCTCGGGCCATGCGCGCACGTCGATCCGCGCCAGCCCCGTCGCCTGCTGCGGCGGGGCCGCGATGACGAACGTCACGTAGTACGAGCCCGCGCGCGGCGCGGAGAACGTGAACGTGCCGGCCTGCAGGTCGGTCGAGATCGTCGCGCCCGTGACCTCCTCGACCGACGCGAGCCGCGCGGGCTCCTCGCCGGTCGACCGGACGGCGTCGAGCGGCTCGAGCGTGACCGGCTGGTCGACGTACGTCACGGCGTGCACCGGGTCCACCCGCGGCGGCAGCGAGCCCGCCGGGCGCACGTCGACCTCGATGGTGCCGGGCGTGGCGTCCTGCGACGACCCGTCCGAGACCAGGACGTCGACCGTGGCGCGTCCGAGCTTGCCGCCGTCGGCGCGGAACGTGATCGTGCCGTCCTGCCGGAACCGCACCGTGCCGATCGCGGGGTCGGTGCTGGCGCCGACCAGGACCATGTCGTCGCCGTCGGGGTCGTGGAAGTTCGCGAGGACGTCGTACGTCGCCTGGCCGTTCTGCTCGACCTGGAACGCGCCCTGACGGTCCTGCACGGGCGGGTCGTTGTCGCCGTCGCCGTGCACGACGAGCGTGACCGTCGCGGTGGAGGGCGCAGACGTGCCGCGGCCGTCGTCGATCGTGTACGTGAACGACTGCGAGCCGCTGGCGCCCGACGCGATGTCGACCTGCAGCGCACGCCCACCGTGGATCGACTGCACGGTCCCGAACGACCTCGCGATCGACTCGAACTCGCGCACGGCGAGGATCCCGCAGTCCGACGAGGAGTCGTTGCTCAGCACCGCCAGGATCGTGGTGCGCCCCGGCCGCACGCCGAACTCGTCGTCCTTGGCGGTCGGCGGTGCCGACTCGGAGGTGCACTCGGTCGCGAGGTCCTGGGTGCTGACCTCGGACTCGGAGTCCTCGACGTCGTCGTCGGGGTTCTCCTCCTCCTTGATGTCCTCCCAGTTCGGCACGCGCAGCTCGGTGTCCTCCTGCGGCTCCCACACGCGGCCGCGGGCCGTGTCGTTCAGCACGACGGCCGTGCGGTTGACGCGGAAGACGAGCTTGTCGTCGGCCGACATCTCCTCGAGCGCCTCCACGAGCGGCGCCTCGCCGTCGCACAGCCGCTGGTACGAGCCCGTCACGGACGCCCAGGCCCCGTGCGCGCACGAGCCCACCTGGACCGGCGCGGCCGGCTTGCCCGAGCCCTGCGTCGGGTGCGGCACGGGCTCGCCGCCGTCGAGCGGCACCTCGACGAGGTCCGTGTCGGTCGCGACCAGCACGCGCGACGACGCGGGGCCGGGCTGCTGCAGCGTCGGGTTCGTGCCGGTGACCTCGACCGAGCCGTGCCGGGTGACGACGGTGCCGCCCCGCAGGCCCACCGGCTCGTCGCCGACGGTCGTCAGCTGGTCGAGCTCCCCCTCGCCGAGCGAGCCGTCCTGCGACACGCGGGCGCCGTCACCGGTCGTCGAGACCCGCGAGACCGTGCCGTCGGCGGCGACGCCGTACGCGACACCCGACGTCGAGACGACCGCGCGTCCGCCGCGGCCCAGGTCGACGTCCGGCTCGCCCTCGCCGGGCCGCATCGAGTCGAGCGACGTGAGCGGACGCACGAACAGCCCGCCCTCGGAGTCGACGAGCGAGAGCACACCCGCCGACATCGAGACCGGGCCGCCCGGGACGCTCGACGGCTGCACACCCGCGGCGGCGACCTGCGCCGTCAGCGCGACCGTCGCCGGGTCCACGACCGAGACCTTGCCCGGCTCCACCAGCACCACGTCGCCCTCGTCCTGGAGGACGTCGAACGTCGAGGACTCGGCGACCAGACCCGCGTTCAGCTCGTCGACCTGCACGTTGTACCGGCCGAGCTTGTGCGCGTCGGTCGCCGTGAGCCACACCGCGCCGTCGTTGAGCTCGACGCGCGCGAGCGGGAAGCCGGGGTTGAGGAGGGCGAGCACGGCCACGACCGCGGGGACGGTGACCACCGCCGCTGCCGTCGTGGCGTGGCGCCGCGCGGTGAACCAGCTCATGCGCACACCTGCGCCGGGTCTGCCGAGGCGCGACGGTCGGCGCGCACGATCGACACCTCGATGCACACCTCGTCGCCGGTCTGCGCGGCGGGCAGCGTGACGGTCGGTTCCTCGACCACCTGGAGCGTGCCGGTCCCCTGCACGGTCCGCACGCCCCAGAGGTAGTGGTCGTCGGGCCGCGGGTCGGGGTTGATCCACGTGAACGTCACGTTGCCCGCCTCGTCACGGTCCCCCTCGAGCGAGTGCGGGCTGGGCACCACGGCCTCCACGGCGCTGCCGCCGGTCTGCTCGAAGTCGGTGTCACCCGGCCGACGCTCCGTGCCCGTGGGCCGCAGCGCGGCGGCGGCGATCACGACGATCGCGCCGAGCACCACG
>NZ_LFKW01000101.1:11041-11991 GCF_001040865.1 Cellulomonas sp. A375-1
GCGGCGGCGTGAGGAACCCGGGTCCGGCAGGCTGCGCCTGGACCGTCACCGGGCCGCGGACGCGCGTCGAGTCGTCGGCCGCCGCCGGGGCCGGCTGCGGGATCTCGACGATCGAGCGCAGCCGGGTCGCGTCGGCCGCGTCGCCGCCGGCCGGCGCGGGCTGGGGGTCGGCCTGCGGCGTCCCGTCGTCGAGCAGGTCCAGCGGCGTGACCGGCAGCCGCAGGTCCGCCTCGATCTGCTGCAGCGCACGGCCCAGCGCGGCGGCGGACGGGTGGCGCAGCGCGGGGACCTTCGACATCGCGCGCTCGAGCACCGAGTCCAGGGTGCCCGGGACGTCGTCGCGTCCCGTCGGCGGCAGCGGTGCCCGCTCGATGCGCGCGACGAGCTGCTGCGCGCCGTTCTGGCCGCCGGGGATCTCGAAGGGCGTGCGCCCCGCGAGCAGCGAGTACAGCGTGGCCGCGAGCGAGTACACGTCGGACCGCTCGTCGCCGTGCGGGTGCTCGGCGAGCAGCTCCGGGGGTGACCACGGGATCGACATGCCGACCGCCGCTCCCCCGCCGTGCCCGGTCGTCGCCGCGATCCCGAAGTCCGTGAGCGCGGGCCAGCCGAAGTCGGTCGTCAGGACGTTGGCAGGCTTGATGTCGCGGTGCAGGATGCCCGCGCGGTGCGCGGTCTCGACCGCGGAGGCGAGCCGCACGCCGATGCGCAGCACCTCCGCGACGCTGATCCGCTCGGTCCGGTACCGCTCCGCGAGGCCCGTGCGCGAGCAGTACTCCATGACCAGGTAGGGCCGGCCGTCGGCCGCGATGTCGGCCTGGTAGACCGTGACGATCGACGGGTGGTGCGAGAGCTGGGCCATGAGGTTGGCCTCGGTCTGGAACCGCGCGCGCACCTCGTCGTCCAGGCTCCCCGCGAGCAGGACCTTGACGGCGACGTCGCGGCGCGGCAGG
>NZ_LFKW01000101.1:12058-22080 GCF_001040865.1 Cellulomonas sp. A375-1
GGACGTGCGCGTAGCCCGGCAGGGCGGGAGGCGCGGAGGCCTCGCGTCTCGCCGTCACTCGTCGTGCCCCGTCGCGCGGACTGACATGCGGGAAGTCATCCGGACGTCGTCACCGGCCCCCGGCGTCGACCGTGAACGTGACGCCGTCACCGAGGTCCACGAGCTCGCCCGGCACGACGACGCTCGGCTCGCCCGGGTGGAGGCGCCGGGCGCCCTCGCCCTGCCGCGACACGTGCACCCCGTTCGTGGAGTGCAGGTCGGTGACGAGCACGTGCTCGCCCTCGGCGCGCACCTCCGCGTGCGTGCGCGAGATGTCCTGCTGCGGGCTCGGGACGGCGACGAGGCGCGGCAGCTCACGGTTCGTCACGCGCGCGACCTGCGGCGCCCGGCCCAGCAGCACCGTCCGGTCGAGCGAGACCTCCGTGCCCGTCGACAGCAGCAGGCGCGGCGGCTCGGGGGCGGGCACGGGCGTCGGCACCTCGAACGGGCCAGGCGTCTGGCCCTCCTGCGGCCACTGCGAGGCCCACGCCGGCAGCTGGTCACGGATCTGCGCGAGGTCCGACGACAGGATCGTGAGCCCGTCGTGGTCGTCGGGCGACGCGGGCCCGACGAGGGTGCGCACGCCGTCGACGGTCGACTCGACGTCCGCCTCCGGCGCACCGAGCGCCACGAGCGCGGGGACCGGCTCCGCCTCGACCTCGTCCGCCCGCGCGGGCTCGGGCCGGACGGGCTCGGGCACGAGCAGCTCGGGCAGCGCCGGTTCCGGCAGACCCTGCTCCGGCAGACCCCGCTCCGGCAGACCCTGCTCCGGCGCCGAGCCGGAGGCCACCGCAGCGTGCTCCGCGAGCTCGTCGCGCACCGGCTCGACGTCCGCGAACGGTGCGTCCGCCACCGGCTCGTCGTGCGCGGGCTCGTCGTGCACGGGCTCGTCGTGCACGGGCTCGTCGTGCACGGGCTCGTCGTGGACCGGCCCGTCGTGAACCGGCTCATCCACCGCGGGGTCGTCGATCGCGGGTGCCTCGAGGACCGAGGCGTCGTCGCCGGTCGGCGGCAGCGCCAGGTCGGGCACGTCGATGACCTCGGCCGCGGGGGCGCCGAGGTCCGCAGCGGCTGCCTCACCGTCCGGCGCGGGCGCCACGAGGTCAGGGGCCGACTCGTCGGGCGCGGCCTCGGCGGCCACCGGGCCGTCGGGCGCGACGACGTCGGACTCCTCGACCAGCACCACGCGCAGCGCGGACGCCGCGGCCACGCCGTCCCCCAGCGGCAGGCCGTCGCCCTCGCCGGGCGCGTCGTCGCTGCGCAGTCGCACCCACGTCACGTCGTCGAACACCTGCTCGGACCACGTCCCGATCTCACCGGCCCGGACCGTGCGGGGACCCTGCGGCGTGCCGACCTCGGCGGTCACGTCGCCGCGCAGCGCGAGGTGCGCGCGCCCACGCTCGACATGCACGAGCGCGAACGACGGCAGCCCGCCGAACCCGTTGCGAGCGAGCACGACGAGGCCCGCGAGCAGCCCGTCGGCCGACGCCTCCCACAACGCACGCGCCGTCGCGGGACCGGCGCTGGGGCCGAGCAGCGCGACGAAGCCGGGGCGCGACACCGCGGACCAGTCGCCGGGAAGGTACTCGGGGACGCTCATGACGTGACCTCCTTCGACGGTGCGTCGGCGCTCGGGGGGAGCGTCGACGCGGACGACCGGCGGGTGCGGGGCACCGTCGCCCCGTGCAGCATCTCGTCCCAGAGGTGCGGGCCGAGCTGCGAGCCGGCGCGCGGCACGGTGATGTGGACGTCGTCGAGCGCGCCGACGGAGGTCGCGACGTCGACGACGACCGCGCTCACGTTGTCGCGGGCACCCGCGTCGAGCGAGCGCCGGACGAGCTCGTTCGCGGCGTCCTGCGCGTCGGCGACGTGCTCGAGCACCGCGCCGATCTCGGTGTCCCCGAGCTCGCGCGTGAGTCCGTCGGTGCAGATGAGCAGGCGGTCGTGCAGCCCCGCGGGCAGCAGCCAGTAGTCCGGCTCGGGCTCGTCGCCCGTGCCCAGCGCGCGCGTCAGCACGTGGCGCTCAGGGTGGGTGTCGGCGTCCGCGGCCTCGATCCGGCCCTCGTCGAGCAGCTCCTGGACCACCGAGTGGTCGACGCTGACCTGCTCGAGCACGTCCTCGGCCCAGCGGTACACGCGCGAGTCGCCCACGTTGAAGACGAGCCAGTACGCGGTGTCGTCGTGCACGGTGACCGCGACCCCCGCGACCGTCGTGCCGCCTTGACGCCCGCCAGTGAACTCGCCGCGGATGCGCGCGGAGGTCCGCGAGAAGCACGCGTGGATGTCGTCGGCGGTCGCGGCGCTCTGGCCGGCGAGCTGCGCGAACTCCTCCACGGCGATCCGGCTGGCGAGGTCGCCCGCGTCGTGACCGCCCATGCCGTCGGCGACGAGGAAGACCGGCGGGTACGCGAGAAGTGCGTCCTCGTTGACCTCGCGGACGAGCCCGCGGTCGGTGGCTGAACCCCACGACGTGCGCACGCATCCTCCTCTCCGACGTCCGGACCGCAGCCGTGCTCCGGCTGCGGCTTCCACATGGTGCCTCACCGGGACGCGCAGCGTGAAAGACCGCCCGAAGTGCGGTCGATCGTCGCACTCGCCCCGATCGCTCGCCGCATCCTAGATGCCGAGCTGGTAGACGCCCCAGTACGCGAGCACGACCAGCAGGATCGCGGACGCCGCGACGACGATCGCGAGCGCGAGCGCGCGTGCGGCGCCGGGTGCGACGGGCACGCCGCTCGCACGGTTGCGCACGATCGAGCGGAACAGCAGGACCGCCGCCGCGACCACGAGGATCCCCACGGCCCGGACGGCGATCCACGCCCCGGTGACGACCCACCCGTTGCTCGTGTAGTCGAGCGCGAGCCGCGCGATCGCGAGGATGTACCAGACGAAGCCCACGACCGTCACGACGACTCCCGCGCCCAGCGCTGCGGCCCAGCGTGCGACGCCCGGCGCGTACCGGTGCGCCGCCGGTGCGGCGCTCCCGTCCGGTCGCCGCCGGCGGGTGACGAGCACCTCGGCACCGCGCGCCACGGGAGCGACGAGCCCGGCGAGGGCGACGACGAGGCAGGACGCGATGAGCGTCACGGCCACCACGTCACCGTTGTGCAGCCAGCGCGGCTCGGGCACGGGCATCGCCAGGAACGTCTGGCTCGGCTGGTCGCCCGCGACCTTCGGCGCGGCGCCCGCGGTCTGCGGCAGGCCGGTGACCCAGGCCGCCATGTCCTTCAGGAAGGCCGGGACGATGTCCGCACCCACCCGGATGCCGTGCGTCGCGCCCTCGTAGTAGCGGACGGTCACGTCGCTGTTGCCCGCGATCGCCGTGTCCCGCATCACCTGCATCGGCCCCTGGACGATCGGCATCGACGAGTCACCGGTGCCGTAGACCATGAGCACCGGCTGGGTCATGCGCCGCTGGTAGGTCGTGACGTCGAAGTCGACGTACTCGAAGCCGCCACCGGGGATCGCCATGCCGACGGCACGCGGGATCGCGCGGAAGACGCCGTGCGGGACCCCTGTCGCACGCAGGTAGTTGTCGGCCGCGAACGCGGCCTGCTGACGCGGCGGCACCACCGGCGACGAGACGAGCACGACGAACTCGAGCGACGGGTCGTTCGCGGCCATCACGGGTGCGATCCACCCGCCCTCGCTCTCGGCGTACACGCCGACGCGGTCCGGGTCGACGCTCGGCAGCGTGCGCAGCAGGGCGACCGAGTGCGCGTAGTCGTCGGCCATCTGGACGTAGTCGCGGTGCCGCAGGGAGTAGGTGTCGAGCCGCTTGTCGGGCACGAGCGTCACCACACCGGCCTCGGCGAGCGCATGCGCCTGCTCGTAGAACGCCTCCTGGTACGTGCCGGTACCCGCGCCGTGCACGAAGACGACCGCACGCGCCGGTCCGTCCGTGCCCTGCGGCTCGCTGAGCAGGGCCTGCACGCTCGTGCCGTCGAGCTGGACCGTCACGACGCGCTGGCGGACCTCGTGCCGCACCAGCGCGGGCGCCTCGCCGATCTGCGTGCTCGACGTCTGCACGGCGAGCGGGTCGCTCAGCGCGACCGGGTCCCACTGCGGTCCCATGAGCGCGCCCATGACGGCGAGCACCACGACGCCCAGCACCGTGCTCGCGAGCACGCGGTACGGGCCCGTGAGCAGGTGCTCGTCCGCGCGGGCCTCCTTCAGCATCCAGCTCTCCCGCCTCGTGTCGTCACCGTCGGCGTCAGAATCCGAGCTTCCCGAGCTGCTTGGGGTCACGCTGCCAGTCCTTGGCGACCTTGACGTGCAGGTCGAGGTAGACACGTGCACCGAGCAGCGCCTCGATGCCGCGTCGCGCCTCGCTGCCCACGTCACGCAGCCGAGCCCCGCCACGCCCGATGATGATGGCCTTCTGGCTGTCGCGCTCGACGTAGAGGTTCACCCGGACGTCGAGCATGGGTGCCGAGTCACCGGCCGGCTGCTCGCGCGGGACGATCTCCTCCACCACGACCGCCAGCGAGTGCGGCAGCTCGTCGCGGACGCCCTCGAGGGCGGCCTCGCGCACGAGCTCGGCGACCATGACCTCCTCGGGCTCGTCCGTCAGCTCGCCGTCGAGGTACAGCGCGGGCGCCTCGGGCAGGTGCGAGACGAGCACGTCGGCGAGCACCCCGACCTGGTAGCCGTCCACGGCCGAGACCGGGACGATGTCCGCCCAGTCGCCGAGCGCCTGCACCGCGAGCAGCTGCTCGGCCAGGCGCTGCCGCGAGACGAGGTCGGCCTTCGTGACGATCGCGACGACGGGCGTGCCGCGCCGGTCGCGCGCGAGCTCGGCGAGCTGGTCGGCGATGAACCGGTCCCCCGGTCCGACCTTCTGGTCGGCGGGCAGGCAGAAGCCGACGACGTCGACCTCGGTGAGCGTGCCCTTGACGAGGTCGTTGAGCCGCTCGCCGAGCAGCGTGCGGGGCCGGTGCAGCCCGGGCGTGTCGACCAGCACGAGCTGGGCGTCGTCGCGGTGCACGATGCCGCGGATCGTGTGGCGCGTCGTCTGCGGGCGGCCGGAGGTGATCGCGACCTTCTGGCCGACGAGCGCGTTCGTCAGGGTGGACTTGCCGGCGTTGGGCCGTCCGACGAAGCACGCGAAGCCCGCCCGGAACTCGCCGTCGGTGGTGCGTGTGGGCTCGGTCATCGCTGCGCTCCGTGCTCGTCGTCGTCGATGGGGTCGTCGGGTGCCACACGGTTGACCAGGACCGTGGCCAGGCGACGGCGACGGCCCTCGACGCGCTCGGCCACCAGGTGCAGCCCGTGGATCTCGCCTGCCGAGCCGGGCAGGGGGACCTTGCCGAGCGCCTTGGTCAGCAGGCCGCCTGCGGAGTCGACGTCCTCGTCGTCGACCTCGAGCCCGAACAGCTCGCCGAGCTCGTCGCGCCCGAGGCGCGCGGGCACCCGGAACACCCCGTCGCCGAGGTCCTCCACGACCGGCGCGCTCGGGTCGTGCTCGTCGGTCAGCTCACCGACGATCTCCTCGATCGCGTCCTCGATCGTGACGAGCCCCGCGATGCCGCCGTACTCGTCGACCACCATCGCCAGGTGCGACGAACCGCCCTGCAGCTCGCGCAGCAGGTCGTCGACCGGCTTGGACTCCGGCACGAACACCGGGGGCCGCACGAGCGACGAGGCGGGCGCGTCGAGCGCGTCCCCCGCCGGGCGCCGGTCCCCCGGCCCGATCGGGATCTGCTCGACGATGTCCTTGAGGTACAGCACCCCGCGCAGGTCGTCGACGGAGTCACCCACGACCGGCACGCGCGAGAACCCGGAGCGCAGCAGGAGCGCGAGCGCCTTGCGCAGCGTCGTGCTCGCGTGGGCCGTGACCATGTCCGTGCGGGGCACCATGACCTCGCGCGTGAGCGTCCCGCCGAGCTCGAAGACCGAGCGGAACAGCTCGCGCTCCTCGTCCTCGATCGCCTCGGACTCGCTCACCCGCTGGACCATGTCCCGCAGCTCGTCCTCGTCGGTGTCGGTGACGCCACGCGCGGACGTGCCGCGACGCGCGATCGGGCCCGCGAGCACGGTGACGACGGTGAGCAGGCGAGACAGCGCCGAGAGCACCCGCACCGGGCTGCGGCGTCCGATCGTGCGCGGGCTGACCCGGATGAGCAGGTAGGCCACGACGACGCTGAGCCCGAGCCCGCCGAGCAGCACGCCCCACCACGGCAGGTCGCTCGCGGCGACGACGATCGTGAGGCACACCGTCGCGAGCATCTCGGCGACGAGGCGGAAGAAGGCGGCCGCGGAGGCCGAACGCTGCGGGTGCTCGGTCAGTGCCTGGATCCGCTGCGCCGCCGGGTGTCGCTGCGCGACGAGCTCGGTGACGGCCGCACGCGTGACGCGGACGACCGCGACCTCCCCAGCCGACAGCGCCGCGGCGAGCGCGGTGCCCAGGACGGCGACGACGACGAGCAGGCCGACAGGGACGTCGTTCACCGGCCGGCCAGGAACGTCAGCAGGAGGCGGCGCTGGAGGCCGAACATCTCCTTCTCCTCCTCCGGCTCCGCGTGGTCGAAGCCGAGCAGGTGCAGGATCCCGTGCGTCGTGAGCAGCAGCAGCTCCTCGACGGTCGAGTGCCCCGCGGCGACTGCCTGCTGCGCGGCCACCTCGGGGCACAGGACCACGTCGCCGAGCAGGCCCGCGGGCGTGACCTCGCCGTCGCGCCCAGGGCGCAGCTCGTCCATCGGGAACGAGAGGACGTCGGTGGGGCCGGGCTCGTCCATCCACTTCACGTGCAGCTCGGTCATGACCTGCGTCCCGACCAGCATGATCGACAGGTCCGTCTGCGGGTGCACGTGCATCTCGTCGAGCACGTACCGCGCGAGCGCGGCGAACTCCGCCTCGTCGACCGCGTAGTCCGACTCGTTGTTGACCTCGATGCTCATCGGTGACCCGTGTTCCCGTTCTCGTCCCAGCGTGCGTACGCGTCGATGATCTCGCTGACCAGCCGGTGCCTGACGACGTCCGACGAGCTCAGCCGGCAGAAGGCGACGTCGTCGACGTCGTTCAGGATGCGCTCGACCACGCGCAGCCCCGACGTGGTGCCCGACGGCAGGTCGACCTGCGTCACGTCACCCGTGACGACGACCCGGCTGCCGAACCCGAGCCGTGTCAGGAACATCTTCATCTGCTCGACGGAGGTGTTCTGCGCCTCGTCGAGGATGATGAACGAGTCGTTGAGCGTGCGCCCGCGCATGTAGGCGAGCGGCGCGACCTCGATCGTCCCGGCCTCGAGCAGCCGCGGGATCGACTCGGGGTCCACCATGTCGTGCAGCGCGTCGTACAGCGGACGCAGGTACGGGTCGATCTTCTCCGCGAGCGTCCCGGGCAGGAACCCGAGCCGCTCGCCGGCCTCGACCGCCGGGCGGGTGAGCACGATCCGGTTGACCTTGCGGTCGTTGAGCGCCTGCACGGCCTTGGCCATCGCGAGGTAGGTCTTGCCGGTGCCCGCCGGGCCGATGCCGAACGTCACGGTGTGGCGGTCGATCGCGTCGACATACTCCTTCTGCCCCGCCGTCTTGGCCCGGATGGTGCGGCCGCGCGTGGACAGGATGTTGAACGTGAGGATGTCCGCGGGGCGTGCGTGCGACCCGGCGGTCAGCATCGCGACCGTGCGGCGCACGACGTCGGGCGTCAGCGGCGTGCCGGCGGCGGTCATCTCGATCAGCTCGTCGACCAGCCGCGTCAGCAGCGCGACGTCCCCGGCGGGGCCGGCGAGCCGGACCTCGTTGCCGCGGACGTGCACGTCGACGCCGCTGAAGCCGGACTCGATCTCGGTGAGCACCTCGTCGCGCAGGCCCAGGAGCTCGACCATCGAGACGTTGGCCGGGACCGAGATGCGGTGCTCGACGCGTGCGGGCGCACCGGTGTGCGGTGCGGGGTTCGTCTCGGCCATGTGATCGGCGTGCGCCGTCGCTCCTTCGTCGTGGGGTCTGCGCCGCCCATCCTACGTGGGACCCGCGCCACGGCTCCCGGCGAGGGTCCGCGCGCAGGTCACGCTCCCGGACGTTGGTCCCGTGGAAGTGTCCACCCTGCGGGACGACACTGGACGAGCCCCCAGGCAACGACGCCCGGTGGCAGCGCGGCCGGGCAACGGGGCCTGGTCGCACACCGTGGAGGTGGAGCCGTGGCCGGCTACGTATGGGATTTCAGCGAGGGCGACAAGGACGCCAAGGACCTTCTGGGCGGCAAGGGTGCCGGACTGGCGGAGATGACCCGCCTCGGGCTGCCCGTACCCCCAGGGTTCACGATCACGACGCAGGCGTGCCGCGAGTACATGCGCGACGGTGACGTGCCCGACGAGCTGCGGGTCGAGGTCACCATGGCCATGCGCAGGCTCGAGGACGCGATGCAGCGGCACTTCGGCGACCCGGCCGACCCCCTGCTCGTCTCGGTCCGCTCGGGCGCGAAGTTCTCGATGCCCGGGATGATGGAGACCGTCCTCGACGTCGGCCTCAACGACCTCACGGTGCACGGCCTCGCCGCGTTCACGGGCGACGAGCGGTTCGCGTGGGACTCCTACCGTCGCCTGGTCCAGATGTTCGGCCGCACGGTGCTCGGGATCGCGGGCGAGGAGTTCTCGGACGCGCTCGACAAGGCCAAGGCGGCCCGCGGCGTCGCCTCCGACGTGGACCTCGGGACCGACGACCTGCGTGAGCTCGTGGGCACCTACAAGGACATCGTGCGGGAGCAGACGGGCCGGGACTTCCCGCAGTCGCCGCGCGAGCAGCTCGACCTCGCGATCACCGCGGTCTTCAACTCGTGGAACACCGAGCGGGCCCGCCTGTACCGCCGTCAGGAGCGCATCTCCGACGACCTCGGCACGGCCGTCAACGTGTGCGCGATGGTGTTCGGCAACCTCGGCCCGACGTCGGGCACGGGCGTGGCGTTCACGCGCGACCCCGCGACCGGCCGCTCGGGCGTCTACGGCGACTACCTCGCCAACGCCCAGGGCGAGGACGTCGTCGCCGGCATCCGCAACACGTCCGGGCTCGCCGAGCTGGACCGGCTGGACCCCGAGGCGTACGCGGACCTGCGCAAGGCCATGCGTCGGCTCGAGACCCACTACCGCGACCTGTGCGACATCGAGTTCACGGTCGAGCGCGGCAAGCTCTGGATGCTGCAGACCCGTGTCGGCAAGCGCACCGCACCCGCCGCGTTCCGCGTGGCCGTCCAGCTCGTCGACGAGCACCTCATCACCATGGACGAGGCGCTCGACCGGGTCACCGGTGCCCAGCTCTCGCAGCTGCTGTTCCCGCAGTTCGACCCCGCCGCCGAGCGCGAGCTGCTCGCCAAGGGCATGGCCGCCTCTCCCGGCGCGGCCGTCGGCATGGCGGTCTTCGACGCCGTGACCGCCCAGACCTGGGCGGCCGACGGCAAGGAGGTCGTCCTGGTCCGTCGCGAGACCAACCCCGACGACCTCGGCGGCATGATCGCCGCCGTCGGCGTCCTGACCGCGCGCGGCGGCAAGACGTCGCACGCCGCCGTCGTCGCACGAGGCATGGGCCGCACGTGCGTGGTCGGCGCCGACGCGCTCGACATCGACCCCGTCGCGCGCAAGCTGACGGTCGCGGGTCGCACGATCCACGAGGGCGACGTCATCGCGATCGACGGCTCGACCGGCGAGATCTTCCTCGGCTCGGTGCCCGTGCGTCCGTCCCCCGTCAGCCGCTACCTCGAGGACGGCCTGGCCGTCGCGATGGCCGAGGCGCCCGACGAGGAGACGCGCGAGCTCGTCGCCGCGGTCGACCGCATCCTCACCCACGCCGACGAGGTGCGTCGCCTGCGGGTGCGGGCCAACGCCGACACCCCGGAGGACGCCGAGCGCGCCCGACGGCTCGGCGCGCAGGGCATCGGCCTGTGCCGCACCGAGCACATGTTCCTCGGCGAGCGCCGGCTGCTCGTCGAGCGCGTGGTGCTGGCCACCGACGACGCCGAGCGGCAGGCGGCGCTCGACGCGCTGCTGCCGG
>NZ_LFKW01000101.1:22148-33680 GCF_001040865.1 Cellulomonas sp. A375-1
GGCGACGATCCGCCTGCTCGACCCGCCGCTGCACGAGTTCCTGCCCGACCTGACCGACCTCTCGGTCAAGGTCGCGCTGGCCGAGGCGCGCGGCGACGTGGACGCGCACGACGTCGCGCTGCTCGGCGCCGTGCGGCGCATGCACGAGGCCAACCCGATGCTCGGCCTGCGTGGCGTCCGGCTCGGGCTCGTGATCCCCGGGCTGTTCGCGCTGCAGATCCGCGCGGTCTGCGAGGCGACCGCCCGGCTGCTCGCGGACGGCCACGCACCGCGCCCCGAGATCATGGTCCCGCTCGTCGGCTCGGTGCAGGAGCTGCGGCTCGTGCGCGAGGAGGCGCTGACGATCATGGCGGA
This sequence comes from Cellulomonas sp. A375-1, assembly GCF_001040865.1. Classification (NCBI taxonomy): domain Bacteria; kingdom Bacillati; phylum Actinomycetota; class Actinomycetes; order Micrococcales; family Cellulomonadaceae; genus Cellulomonas; species Cellulomonas sp. A375-1. The sequence goes on from NZ_LFKW01000101.1 coordinate 22,503, forward strand.
GGTCGCCGCCGAGACGGGCCAGCGGCTCGACCTGCCGGTCGGCTGCATGATCGAGCTCCCGCGCGCAGCACTCACGGCCGGCCGTCTGGCGACCGAGGCGCAGTTCTTCTCGTTCGGCACGAACGACCTGACCCAGACCACGTGGGGCTTCTCGCGTGACGACGTCGAGGGTGCGTTCTTCGCGCAGTACACGGCGAACGGCGTGCTCGCGGTCTCCCCGTTCGAGACCATCGACACCCGTGGCGTCGGACGCCTCGTGCGGATCGCCGTCGAGGAGGGCCGGGCGGCGCGTCCGGACCTGCACCTGGGCGTCTGCGGCGAGCACGGCGGGGACCCGGAGAGCATCCGGTTCTTCCACGAGGTCGGGCTGGACTACGTGTCCTGCAGCCCGTTCCGCGTGCCGGTCGCGCGGCTCGAGGCAGGCCGCGCCGCGGTCTCGTCCACGGCGGACACGCGCTGAGCCACCCGCCGGCGTCACCCTCCTGACGCACGGCGGCGCGTGAGAGCGGCGCCGGTCCCGCGAGTGCAGACTCGCGGGACCGGCGCCGTCGCCATGCGGACCAGCGCCTACGACCAGCGGCCGAGGCGCGTCGAGAGCAGCGCGAGTGCGACCGGGCCGGCGGTCGACGTGCGCAGGACGTGCGGGCCCAGGCGCACCGGCCGCGCGCCGGCGTCCGTCAGGCGGGCGAGCTCGTCGTCGCCGATCCCACCCTCGGGGCCGACGACGACCAGCACGTCGCCCGCCGTCGGCAGCATCGCGTCGGACAGCGGCTCGGTGGCGTCCTCGTGCAGCACGAGCACCGCGCCGCCGTCGGCGACCACCTGCCGCGTGCGCGCCGCGAGCGGCTTCGACTCGATCGCGACGTCCACGTCGGGGACCCAGGCGCGCCGGGCCTGCTTCGCCGCGGTGCGGACCGTCCCGAGCCAGCGGGCCCGCGACTTGGCGGCGCGCTCGCCCCGCCACACGACGATCGAGCGCTCCGCCTGCCACGGCACCACCGCATCGACGCCCACCTCGGTCGCGGCCTCGATGGCGAGCTCGTCGCGGTCGCCCTTGGCGAGCGCCTGCACGAGCACGAGCCGCACGTCCGGTGCGACCTCGCGCACGACCGCCTCCGCCCGCACGTCCACGCCGTCGGCGCCCACGCTCGCGACGACGCCGACGAGGCGCACGCCACGCGTGTCGACGACGTCGACGCGCTCCCCGGGCGCCCGGCGCTGGACGACGCCCGCGTGGCGACCCTCGGCGCCGTCGAGCCGGAACACGTCGCCCGAGGTCACCTCGTCGAGCCTGCCCGGCTCGACGAGGAAGACGGGAGCCGTCACCTCAGCGTCCGGCGAGCTTGTCGCGCAGCTTGCTGAAGACGCCCTGGTGCGACGCGGCGAACCGCGCCTCCGGACGCTCCTCGCCGCGCAGGGCCGCGAGGCGCTGCAGGAGCTCGACCTGCTCGTCGTCCAGCGCGGTCGGGACCGTCACGTCGACGTGCACGTGCAGGTCGCCGCGCCCACCCACGTGCAGGTGCCCGACGCCCAGGCCCTTGAGCGTGACGACCTGCTCCGGCTGCGTGCCGGGGTGCAGGTCGACCTCCTGCGGGCCGTCGAGCGTGTCGAGCGTCAGCACCGTGCCGAGTGCCGCCGCCGTCATCGGCACCGAGAGCGTCGCGTGCAGGTCGTCCCCGTCACGCTGGAACACCTCGTGCCGACGCTCGCGCACCTCGAGGTAGACGTCGCCGGCCGGGCCGCCGGCCGGGCCGACCTCGCCCTGACCCGTGAGCTTGATGCGCGTGCCCGTGTCGACGCCCGCGGGGACGTCGACCGCGAGCGTGCGGCGCGAGCGCACGCGACCCTCGCCCGCGCACTCCGTGCAGGGCTCAGGGATGGTCGAGCCGAAGCCGCGGCAGGCCGCGCACGGCTGGTTCGTCATGACCTGGCCCAGGAACGAGCGCGCGACCCGCTGCACCGTGCCGCGACCGTGGCAGACCTCGCACGTGCGCGGCGACGTGCCGGGCCGGCAGCACGAGCCCTGGCAGGTGGGGCACAGGACCGCGGTGTCGACCGCGACCTCGCGGTGCACGCCGAACGTGACCTCGGTGAGGTCGAGGTCCAGCCGCACGAGCGCGTCCTGGCCGCGCCGCGAGCGCGGGATCGGCCCACGCTGCGCCGAGGCACCCGTCGCCGCACCGAAGAACGTCTCGAAGATGTCCTGGAACCCGAAGCCGCCGCCCATGCCGCCGCCGGGCGACGACGGGTCGGCGCCCAGGTCGTACGCGCGGCGCTTCTCGGGGTTGCCGAGCACCTCGTACGCGCGCGAGACGTCCTTGAACCGGTCCTCCGCGGCCGGGTCGTCGCCCGCCACGTCGGGGTGGTGCTCGCGCGCCAGCTTCCGGTAGGCCTTCTTGATCTGCTCGGGCGTCGCGTCGTGCGCGACGCCGAGGATCTCGTAGTAGTCGTTGCTCACGAGGTGGTGTGCTCGCTTCCTGGCGGGCTCGTCGGGCGGTCAGGACGCCTGGGCGTCCGGGTGTTCGTCGTCTGGGTGTGCCGGGTGCGGGAGGCAGTCACCCGGCGAGGATCCGGGTGAGGTAGCGGGCCACGGCGCGCACCGATGCCATGGTCGCGGGATAGTCCATGCGCGTCGGGCCGATCGCGCCCACGCGGGCGATCGACGCGCCGCTCTCGTCGCCGTACCCGCTGGTCACGAAGCTCGTGCTGACGAGCCCGTCGTGCCGGGTCTCGTGCCCGATGCGCACGGACACGGTCGCGTTGTCCTCCGCCATGTCCGACAGCAGGCGCATCAGGACGACCTGCTCCTCGAGCGCCTCGAGGACCGGGCCGAGGCTGCGTGCGAAGTCGTCGTTGCCCCGCGCGAGGTTCGCGGTGCCCGCGAGCACCACCCGCTCCTCGCTCTCCTGCGTGAGGGTCTCCTCGACCACGCCGACGACCCGCCGCAGGAGCGCCAGCTCGTCCGCGGAGTACTGCTCGGCCAGGTCGTCGACGAGGCCCGCGAGCTCGCCGATGCGCCGGCCCGCGACCCGCGCGTTGAGCGTGACCCGCAGCTGCGCGACGACGGGCTCGGTGAGGTCGAGCGACGTCTCGAGCGTGCGCTGCTCGACGCGGCCGGTGTCGGTGATGAGCACGACGAGCAGGTGCCGCGGGGCGAGCGGGACGAGCTCGACGTGCCGCAGCGTCGAGCGCCGCAGCGACGGGTACTGCACGACCGCGACCTGGTGGGTGAGCTGCGCGAGCAGGCGCACGGAGCGGTCCACGACGTCGTCGAGGTCGACGGCGTCCTCGAGGAACGCGCCGATCGCGCGCTTCTCGGGCGCCGACAGCGGCTTGACGGTCGTCAGGCGGTCGACGAAGACGCGGTAGCCCTTGTCGGTCGGGATGCGACCGGCGGACGTGTGCGGCTGGGCGATGTACCCCGAGTCCTCGAGCGCGGCCATGTCGTTGCGGATGGTGGCCGACGACACCCCGAGCGAGTGGCGCTCGACGAGGGCGCGCGAGCCCACAGGCTCGCTCGTCGCGACGTAGTCCTCGACGATCGCGCGCAGCACGTCCATCCGCCGCTCGTCGCTCATCGCCGCCTCCGTCCTTCGCCGTCGCCCGTCGACCGCTACCCGTCCGGCCGTTCCCCTGGCACTGCCCGGTCGCACCCCGCGTGTAGCACTCGACCCTGCCGAGTGCCAATCCTACGCCGCGCCCGTCCGGTTCCGGCCGTGCGGTCCGCCACGCCCCCTAGGGTGACGGACCGGAGGACGGAGGTCGAGATGGATCGGTACGGCAGCGACGTGCTCGGCGGCGGGACGGGTGCCGCGCGCCCCGAGCACCACCGCGCACCACGGGTCTCGCGGCCCCAGGCGGCGGAGCGCGGCCTCGTCGTCGAGGAGGTCACGACCGGGTGGGTCGGCGCAGTCGTGCGCGTCGAGAAGTCGGGGGGCCAGCACGTGGTGGTCCTCGAGGACCGGCACGGACGCACCCGCACCTTCCCCCTCGGCCCGGGGTTCTGGGTCGACGGCGAGCCCGTGCGCCTCACGCCACCGGTGACGTCGACGGCCCCCCGCGCCCCCGAGCGCACCGCCTCCGGCTCGCGCGCCGTGCACGGGGCCCGGGCGCGCGTCGCCCGCGGGTCGCGGATCTGGGTCGAGGGCAAGCACGACGCCGAGCTGGTCGAGAAGGTCTGGGGCGACGACCTGCGCATCGAGGGCGTCGTCGTCGAGCTCCTCGAGGGTGTCGACCACCTCGTGGACGCTCTGCGTGACTTCGCCCCCAGCCCGGACCGCCGCGTCGGCGTGCTCGTCGACCACCTCGTGCCCGGCTCGAAGGAGGCGAGGATCGCCGCCGACGCGCTGCGCGCGGCGCCGCGAGACACCGTGCTGGTGCTGGGGCACCCCTACGTGGACGTGTGGCAGGCCGTGCGCCCCGAGCGGCTCGGCCTGCAGTCGTGGCCGACCATCGAGCGCGGCACCGAGTGGAAGCTCGCCATCCTGCGCGAGCTCGGCTGGCCCGCCGCCGACCAGGCGGACGTCGCCCAGGCGTGGAAGCGGATCCTGCGTACGGTCCGCAGCTACGCGGACCTCGAGCCCTCGCTGCTCGGGCGCGTCGAGGAGCTCATCGACTTCGTCACGGCGTGAGGCCCGCGACAAGGTCACGTACGCACGAGGGGCACCCGACCCCGGGCGGGCCGCGGTGCCCCTCGTGCGTACCAGGCGGTCACGCGCGAGCCGTGACGGTCCCGCCCGTCAGCCGGCGGAACGAGTACACGGTGAACAGCGCGGCCACGGGGATCGCGACGAGCAGGCCGATGCCGCACACGAGCGCACCGACGAAGGTGATCACCCACGTGATGACGACGGTCAGGATCGAGGAGCCCCAGTCCTTCGTCTGCAGCGCGATGCTCTCCTTGATCGAGTCGACCGGGGGTCGAGCTCGGTCCACCAACAGGTGGAACGCGAAGAAGCCGAAGTAGTAGATCGCGAGCGACAGGAGCGCCCCGAGGAACGGGATCAGGCCTGCGACGAGGCTCGCGATCGCGAACAGCAGCGCGAGCACGAACTTCGGGCTGATGGCGGAGAAGTCGAACAGGTCGCCCACGGAGACCGCACGGCCGTCGGCCACCTTGAACGCCGCACCGAGCAGCGAGGCGATGAACAGGCCGGACAGCAGGCTCGACAGGAGCGTCGAGGCGATGCCGGCGAAGCCGGTGGAGGCCACCGCGAAGTAGCTCGCGCCCGCGTTGTCGGCCAGCCGCGAGAAGCCACCGAACACGGCGAAGACGACCGACCACACGACGCCGATGACGACCGCCCACAGCAGCGTGCCGATCACGAAGGCGAGAGCGTTCTGCGTGAACGCCTTCCAGGCCCAGGAGAAGCCGGAGCCGATGTCGACTCCTGCGGGCTGCGGGTACCCGGCGGGGGGCGCCCCGTAGGGCGGCGGGTAAGCGCCGGGCGGGGGCGGCGGGTAGGCGCCCGGCGGTGGCACGGGGGCACCTGCGGCGGGCGGTGTGCCGTACGGGTCCGCCGGCGGCGGATAGGCACTCGCCGGCTGGGACGGAGCAGCGGGCGACTCGGGCTGCTGCGGCTGCGCCTCTGCGGCAGGCGGGACCGGCGGGTTGTCGTCCTCCGGTCGCGGCGTGTTGTCGCTCATGCGTCTCCTTCAGTGACGGCGGGCCGAGGTGGCCCGCCGAAAGCGAACCGAAGCCGACGGGGCATGTCAAGGAACCGTGCAGGACCCGTGGACGACCTGGACCCACTACCCTGCCTGCAGACGCTCGCACGAGCGACCCGGCACGACCACCACCAGGAGGTACACCGTGAGCACGACCCCCCCGAACGGCGGAGAGGGCTGGAGCGCGGCGCCGCCGCCGCCCGCCTTCAACGCGCCGCAGCCGCTGCGCCCCGACGAGGAGAAGACCTGGGCGATCCTCGGTCACCTCCTGCCGTTCGTGTTCTCGTTCCTCGCGCCGCTCGTGATCTGGCTCGTGTTCAAGGGCCGCGGGGCATACCTCGAGCACCAGGCCAAGGAGTCGCTGAACTTCCAGCTCACGCTGCTCATCGTCTACATCGTGGGCTCGATCCTCCTGCTCGTCGTCGTCGGGATCGTCATCCTGATCGCCGCGGGCATCGGCGCGCTGGTCCTGCAGATCATGGCGGCCGTCGCGGCGAGCAAGTTCGAGTGGTACCGCTACCCGGTCTCGATCCGCTTCATCAAGTAGCACGTCTCAGGCCGCGGCGGTGCCCCACGACGGGCGCACCGCCGCGGCCCGCTGCCAGGTCAGGCTCCGAAGCCTGCGAGCGTGCGGACGACGAGGTCGGCGAGGAGCCGGCCGCGGCGGGTGAGCAGGAGGCGCCGCTCGGTGAGGAGCACCCGGCCGTCGACGAGGCCGTCCGCGACGAGCGCCGCGACGCGCCCGCGCTCGTCGGCCGTCATCTCCGCGAGCGGCATCCCCTCGGCGAGTCGTACGTGCAGCATGAGCCGCTCGAGCGCCGCCGCCTCGTCGTCGATCACCTCACGTCCGGCCGCTGGGCTCAGCCCGGACTCGAGCCGCGAGGCGTAGGCACGCGGGTGCTTGACGTTCCACCAGCGCACACCGCCGACGTGCGAGTGCGCGCCCGGACCGATCCCCCACCAGTCGTCGCCGCGCCAGTACGCGAGGTTGTGCCGGCACGCGTGCCGCGCGCCGCGCGCCCAGTTGGAGACCTCGTACCAGCCCAGGCCGGCCTCGGTCAGCAGGTCGTCGGCGAGCTCGTACTTCGACGCCTGGTCGTCGGCGTCGGGCAGCGTCAGCTCGCCACGGCGGACCTGCACGGCCATCCGGGTGCCTTCCTCGACCACGAGCGCGTACGCCGAGACGTGGTCGACGCCCGTCGCGAGCGCCGCCTCCAGCGAGGTCCGCCAGTCCTCCAGCGACTCCCCCGGCGTGCCGTAGATGAGGTCGAGGGACACGTCGAGCCCTGCGTCGCGCGCCCACGTCACGACGTCGGCGATGCGCGACGGGTCGTGCGTGCGCTCCAGCGTGCGCAGCACGTGCGGCACCGCTGACTGCATGCCGAACGAGACGCGCGTGAACCCACCGGCGGCGAGCGCCGCGAGCGACTGCGGGGTCACGGAGTCGGGGTTGGCCTCGGTGGTCACCTCGGCGTCGTCGGCCAGGCCCCAGGCGTCGTCGACCGCACGCAGCATCCCGACGAGGTCGTCGACCGGCAGGACCGTCGGGGTCCCTCCGCCGACGAAGACCGTGGACACCTCGCGCTCGGGCAGCCCGGCCGTGCGCAGCACACCCGAGGCGAGCGCCACCTCACGCCGGGCGGTGTCGGCGTACGACGCCTGGCTCGCTCCGCCACCGAGCTCGACCGCGGTGTAGGTGTTGAAGTCGCAGTACCCGCAGCGCACCGTGCAGAACGGCACGTGCAGGTACACACCGAACGCGCGCGTCTGCGCACCCGCGACGACGGACGCCGGCAGGGCGCCGTCGGCGGGCGCCTCGTCCCCGTCGGGAAGGGCGGGGCTCATGCGGGCGTGCTCACGAGCGGGGACGTCACTTCTTCTTGGCGTCCTTGGGCGCAGCGGCGTCCGACGACAGTGCGGCGATGAAGGCCTCCTGCGGCACGTCGACCCGACCGATCGTCTTCATGCGCTTCTTGCCCTCCTTCTGCTTCTCGAGGAGCTTGCGCTTGCGGGAGATGTCGCCGCCGTAGCACTTGGCCAGCACGTCCTTGCGGATCGCGCGGATCGTCTCGCGCGCGATGACGCGCGACCCGATCGCGGCCTGGATCGGCACCTCGAACTGCTGGCGCGGGATCAGGTCCTTGAGCTTGGCGGTCATCATCACGCCGTACGCGTACGCCTTGTCCTTGTGCGCGATCGCGGAGAACGCGTCGACCTGCTCGCCCTGCAGCAGGATGTCGACCTTCACGAGGTCGGCGACCTGCTCGCCCGTGGGCTCGTAGTCGAGGCTCGCGTAGCCGCGCGTGCGCGACTTGAGCTGGTCGAAGAAGTCGAACACGATCTCGGCGAGCGGGAGCGTGTAGCGCATCTCCACGCGGTCCTCGGACAGGTAGTCCATGCCCTGCAGGTCGCCGCGCTTGGTCTGGCAGAGCTCCATGATCGCGCCGATGAACTCCGCCGGGGCGAGGATCGTCGCCTTGACGATCGGCTCACGCACCTCGCGGATCTTGCCGCCGGGGAACTCCGACGGGTTCGTCACGTGGACCTCGGTGCGGTCCTCCATGACGACGTCGTAGACGACGTTGGGCGCCGTGGAGATGAGGTCGAGGTCGAACTCGCGCTCGAGGCGCTCGCGGACGATCTCGAGGTGCAGCAGGCCCAGGAAGCCGACGCGGAATCCGAAGCCGAGCGCGACCGAGGTCTCGGGCTCGTAGTTGAGCGCGGCGTCGTTGAGCTTGAGCTTGTCGAGCGCGTCGCGCAGCACCGGGTAGTCCGAGCCGTCGATCGGGTACAGGCCCGAGAAGACCATGGGCTTGGGGTCGGAGTAACCACCGAGCGCCTCGGCCGCAGGCTTGGCCGAGTTGGTGACGGTGTCACCGACCTTCGACTGGCGCACGTCCTTCACGCCCGTGATGAGGTAGCCGACCTCGCCGACGCCCAGCCCCTTCGTCGGGACCGGCTCCGGGCTGATGACGCCGATCTCGAGGAGCTCGTGCGTCGCCTTGGTCGACATCATCGCGATGCGCTCGCGCGGGTTGAGGTTGCCGTCGACCACGCGCACGTACGTGACGACGCCGCGGTAGGTGTCGTAGACCGAGTCGAAGATCATGGCGCGTGCGGGCGCGTCCGCGTCGCCGACCGGCGCCGGGACCAGCTCCACGATGCGGTCCAGCAGCTCCTCGACCCCGACCCCGGTCTTGCCCGACACCTTCAGCACGTCGGCCGGGTCGCCTCCGACGAGGCGCGCGAGCTCGTCCGCGTACTTCTCGGGCTGCGCCGCGGGCAGGTCGATCTTGTTGAGCACCGGGATGACCTGCAGGTCGTTCTCGAGCGCGAGGTAGAGGTTCGCGAGCGTCTGCGCCTCGATCCCCTGCGCCGCGTCGACCAGCAGCACCGCGCCCTCGCACGCCGCGAGCGAGCGCGAGACCTCGTACGTGAAGTCCACGTGACCGGGCGTGTCGATCATGTTGAGCGCGTACGGCTGGAGCGAGCCTGTCTCGTCCGGGACCGCCCACGGCATGCGCACGGCCTGCGACTTGATCGTGATGCCGCGCTCGCGCTCGATGTCCATGCGGTCGAGGTACTGGGCCCGCATCGCGCGTGCGTCGACCACGCCCGTGAGCTGCAGCATCCGGTCGGCCAGCGTCGACTTGCCGTGGTCGATGTGGGCGATGATGCAGAAGTTGCGCAGGAGCTCGGGCGCGGTGGCGGCAGGGCGGATGCGCGCTGCGGCTGCGGCACTCGGGATCGGGGACACGCGGTGGGTGCTCCGGTTCTGGCTCGTCGTCCGGGCGGGACTGTGGGTGACTTGGCGGTACTTCGACGGTCGTCGGCCGCGCGGGACCTTCTCGGTCACGACACACGACCCCACCATGGTCCCATGTCGCAGGCACCCGCAGGAGCGCAGCTCGACCACCTCGACCTCCTGCGCGGAGCACAGGCCGAGTTCCTGTCCTCGATCGGCGAGGTCGACCCGGCCACCCCGATCCCCTGGTGCGGCCGCTGGCGCGTGCGGAACCTCGTCGTCCACCTGAGCCGGATCCACCACTGGGCGGCAGGGCAGGCCGCCAAGCGGCAGGAGACCCCGCTCGGACGCGGACCGTTCGTGCTCGACGAGCTCTACGCCGCGCAGGCCACCGAGCTGCGCGAGACGCTCGAGCGCCTGGGCGACACGGAGGGCTGGACGCTCGTCGGGAACGGCCCCGCCTCGTGGTGGCGGCGCCGGCAGCTGCACGAGACGACTGTGCACCTGTGGGACCTGCGGGCGTCGTCGGGCCTGCCGGTCGACGACGACCCGCTCGTGTGGTCCGACACCGTGGACGAGGTCGTCACCGTCATGCAGCCGCGTCAGGAGGCGATGGGCCGGATGCAGCCGCTCGACGCCCCCGTGCGCCTCGTCGCGACCGATGCCGCCCGGTCGTGGCTGCTGGGCGCGCCAGCGCTGCCGGCGGACGGGCACGAGGGCGCCGGCCCGCGTGTCACCGTCGAGGCCACCGCGCAGGACCTCGCGCTGCTCGTCTGGGGGCGGCGCAGGCCGCAGGACGTCCGGGTGGTCGGCGACGCGCGGGCGCTCGACGAGGCGCTGTCACGGCGGCTGACCCCCTGATCCCCGCGCGACGCACGCCCGCGGGCCGCACCGGCCAGCGGTTGCGGGGTCCGGGCGACGCGACGAGAGTCGAGAGGACGGCCGGTGGCGGCAGCACCGTCCGGCGCTCGCGCCGCACCGACCGACGTCCCGTCCCACGGAGGTCGAGCATGTCGTCAGTCGCCCGCATCACCAGCATCAGCGCCCGCTCTGAGACGAGCTTCGACGACGCGGTGCGCACCGGCATCGAGCGCGCGTCGGCGACGCTGCGCAACGTGTCCGGCGCGTGGGTCAAGGACCAGAAGGTCGAGGTCACCGACGGCAAGGTGAGCGCCTACCAGGTGGTCCTGGAGGTCACGTTCGTCCTGGAGTGACGGCAGGGCCGCTGGCCCGTCAGACCGCCTGGTCGGTCCCGCGCTGCCAGGCGGCGCTCCAGTCGGTGACCAGCGTGTCCGAGCCCGACCGCTCGAGCACCGCGCTGGCCTGCGTGAGGGCCCGCGCGACGCGCTTGCTCGCGCCGAGCTCGTGCGCGCCGGCGACGCAGGTCACGAGCGCGCGCGCGTCGTCCCCGGGCGCGACGTCGGTCGCCAGCCGGACCTGGAGCTCGACCCGCGCGAGCGCGGTCATGAGGGGCAGCTGCACGACCTCCGACAGGAGGTAGCCCCCGCTGATCCCCCGCGCGGCGTCGAAGCCGCCGTCGACGCTGCGCACGCGGAAGCCCGCCGACGACACCGCGCGAGCGAGCGCGTCGAGCAGCACGGCTGCGCCCGCGCGGGTCTGGACCACGCACTGCGGCTCGTCGGCCTGGCGCGCGCTCCAGCCCTCGACGGGGCGGCTCACGCGCGCCCGCCGTCGCCCGGTCCGTGCAGCCTGCCGAGCAGGTCCTGCATCGCGGTGATCTCGTCGCGCAGCAGGTCACCCTGGTC
>NZ_LFKW01000101.1:33781-42458 GCF_001040865.1 Cellulomonas sp. A375-1
GCCTCGCGGATCGCGACGGCCTCGGGGGAGCCGTCCTGGCCGCCCAGCACCGCTTCGAGCGTCGTCTGACCGGCGTCGATGCGCACCTGCACGCGCTGCCAGTGCGGTCCCAGCTGCCCGGTGCGCGCGGCCTCCTCGCGCCGCGACGGGGCCTCGCGCGCCGAGCGCTCGTCCGCGGCGCGGACGACCTGCGCGAGCGCGGCGCTCGCCTGCTCGAGTCGCGCGAAGGCCGCAGCCATCTGCTCACCCGGCGTCCGTGCGTCGGCGCTCATGAGACGGCCGCCCCGGCGCGCCGGAACACACCCTCGGCGAGGTCCTCGACGATCGCGAGGCTGCCCGCCGCCTGCGCCTGAGCGTCGGCGAACGACGCGATCGCGTCGAACAGCGACTCGATGAGCGTGTAGACGAGCCGCACGATGCCGAAGATCGTCTCGACCTTCCAGTAGGCGGTGGCGAGCAGGACGCCCCACCCCACGCCCGGCACCGCGAGCTCGGCGGCGATCTCGATCAGGAGCTGGGACAGCTTGCGCAGTCCGAAGCCGATGCCCGCGCACACCCCCTTGATGAGCAGCCCGACCGCCCCCATCGCGGTGGCGACCGCGTCGAACAGCGGCGCGACCTTCAGGAGCGCCTGGCTGATCCCCGCCATCGAGAGCCGGAACGCGTCCGCCGCCGCACCGGACCACCCCGTGACCGTCGTCGACACGAGGTGCGCGTGGTTGGCCGCGACCGCCTGCAGCGCGCCGCTCACGTTGCTCCACGCCTGTGCGGCCTTCTCGACTCCGCGCGGGTCGCCCGCGAACGGCTTGAAGATGAGCTCCTCGAGCATCGAGTAGCCGACGAGCTGCTCGAACACCCAGTCCACGCTGCCGAGCAGAAGCCCCGCGCTCCAGCGCAGGTCCTCCATGACGTTCGCGCTCGCCACGGGCGTCACCAGGTACGACGACGCGTCGACCGACTCGGTCACGCCGTCCCCGGACCCGCCCCACCGGCCCACGTCGCCGAGCAGGTCGCGCGCCGAGTCGATCGCCTCGACCACGGACTCCTGCGTCGAGCCGATCGACTCCCACAGGTAGGAGTCGGTGCTCCCCCAGCTGGGCGGCGCGGCGGAGTCGGCGGGACCGATCGGAGCGGTCGCCGGCGGTGCCGCACCCCCGTTCCATCCCGCGTCGAGGTCGCCACCCAACCTGCGCAGACGGTCGAAGGCGGACTCGTCGGCGGTCACGTACGCCGAGAACGTCGTCGACGCCGTGTAGGCGGTCGTGTCGCAGACCCGTCCGAGCGTGTCCGTGACCAGCCGACCTGTGCTCAGTGCCGCGTCGGCGTAGGGCTGCAGGCCGAGCAGGATCAGGCCCAGCGACCCGTGCAACGACCCGTGCGCCTCGAGGTGCGCAGTCATCGCACGGCAGTGCCCGCCCTGGCGGGCCAGCACCTGCCCCGCACGGTCGATCGTCGTCAGGTCTGTCGTCAGCTCACTCACGTCGCCCCCGGGTCGCCGCCTCGTCGCCGTCTGTCCGGCGGGAAGCGTCTCATGACTCGCGCGTGATGCGAACCTCGACCTCGAGCTCCTGCGTGCCCGCACCTGCGTAGATGCCCCGCAGCGGCGCGACGTCGTCGTACGACCGTCCCCGCGCGAGCACCACGTGGTGCGCACCCGCGGGGATGCGGTTCGTCGGGTCGTAGGCGACCCAGTCCCCGACCCACCACTCGACCCACGCGTGCGACTCGCCCGTGACCGTCTCGCCGATCTCGCCGCCACGCGAGGGGTGCAGGTAGCCCGAGACGTAGCGCGCGGGGATGCCGAGCGAGCGCAGCGCGCCGAGCGCGAGGTGCGCGACGTCCTGGCACACACCTGCCTTCGCGTCCCACGCCTCGGTGGCGGGCGTGTGCACGGCGGTCGCACCCGGGATGTACTCGACCCGGTCCCGCAGCGCGCTGCACACGGCCACCGCGGCGTCCGCGGGCCCGAGCCCGTCGGCGGCGGCGACCGCGAGCTCGACGACCCCCTGCGGCGGTGCGGTCGTCGGCGTGTCCGACAGGAACTCGGCCATCCGGTCCCGCACGTCGGGCGCGGCGAGCTCGTCCCAGCCGAGGACGGTGCGCGGTGCGACGAGCTCCCCGGTCTCGACCACGTGCTCGGCGGTGATGACCATCGACTCGTGCGGCACCAGGACCTCGAACGCCGTCACGGCCGTGCCCCAGTAGTCGCGGTACTCGTACGACCACGTCTGCGGCCGCGCCTCCAGGTGCGACGAGACGACGGTCTGGCCCGCCTGCGAGACGGGTGTCATGCGCGCCTCGTTGTAGGACGCCTGCACGGGCGTCGCGTAGCGGAACGTCGAGGTGTGCACCACGCGCAGCCGGCTCACAGGTTCTCCCCCATCCAGGTCGTCGTGGCGGCCGACGGGAAGTACCGCCCGCGCACCGCGTCGGACGCGGCCGCGCACGCACGCTGCACCTGCTCCATCTCGTGCGGCAGCGCGTCGAGGACGTCGATCAGCGGCCGGTACTCGAGGTTGGTCCGCACCAGGCCGATGTGCCGGCGGGCGTCGTCGACGCTGGCCCGGTCGACCACCGGCTCGAGCGCCGCGAGGCACGCGTCGGCCTGGTTGAGCGCGTACACGATCGACCGCGGGAACAACCGGTCGAGCAGCAGAAAGCCTGCCGCACGCTCGTCGGACGCGATCCCGCGGTACGTGCGCAGGAACGCCTCGTGCGCGCCGCACGAGCGCAGCAGCGTGGTCCAGCCGGGCCCCCCGGTGCCCGCGAGCGCACGGGTCGTGAGCAGGCGCGCCGTCATGTCCGCGCGCTCGATCGAGCGACCGAGCACCAGGAACGCCCAGGTGTCGTCGCGCGAGATCGTCGCGTCGATGATCCCGGCCACGACCGCGGCACGCTCGCGCACCCACGTGAAGTAGTCGTGCGGCCGCGCGGGACGCATGTGTGACGGCAGCTGGTTCCACGTCGCGTTCAGGCTCTCCCACAGCTCGGTGGAGATCACCTCACGCGCCCGGCGGGCGTTCTCGCGCGCCGCGACGAGCGCCCCGGCGATCGACGACGGCGAGAACCGGTCGTACGCGAGCACGTCGAGCACCTCGACCCGCCCGATCGCGACGTCCTGCGGCGGGTTCGGCCGGTCCATGACCGAAAGCAGCGACCGGCACGCGAGGTCGACCTCGGCCCACGGGTCCTCGAGCAGGATCTGCAGGTGGACGTCGAGCAGGCGCGCGGTGTCGTCGGACCGCTCGACGTAGCGGCCGATCCAGAACAGCGACTCGGCGATGCGGCTCAGCACGTGCCCACCTCCGTGCTCGGGACCTCGAGCGACGTCTGCTGCTGCTGCATGACGTGCGCGCGGATGTCCTGCGGGTTCGCCTCGATCGGGACCGCGTTGCCCACCGGGACGGGATGGTGCTGCAGCGGCGCGGCCGCGCGACGCGGCGGCGACCCGCCGAGCACCCACGTGTCCTTCGACCCGCCACCCTGCGAGGAGTTCACGACGAGCCTGCCCTCGGGCAGCGCGACGCGCGTCAGGCCGCCCGGCAGCACCCACACGTCCTCGCCGTCGTTGACGGCGAACGGTCGCAGGTCGGTGTGCCGCGGCCGGAGCCCGTCGTCGACGAGCGTCGGCAGCGTGGAGAGCTGCACCACGGGCTGCGCGATCCAGCCCCGCGGGTCCGCCTGCAGCCGGGAACGCAGGGCCGCGAGCTCCTCCTTGCTCGCCGCCGGCCCGACGACGAGCCCCTTGCCGCCCGAGCCGTCCACGGGCTTGACCACGAGCTCGTCGAGCCGGTCCAGCACCTCCTCGAGCGAGCCGGGCTCCTCGAGGCGCCACGTGTCGACGTTCGCGAGGATCGGCTCCTCGCCGAGGTAGTAGCGGATGAGGTCCGGCACGTAGGTATAGACGAGCTTGTCGTCCGCGACGCCGTTGCCCACGGCGTTGGCGATCGTCACGGTCCCGTTGCGTGCGCACGTCATGAGCCCGGGCGACCCCAGCAGCGAGTCGGCGCGGAACGTCACCGGGTCCAGGAACTCGTCGTCGACCCGGCGGTAGATCACGTCGACGCGCCGGCGGCCCTGCGTGGTGCGCATCCACACACGCCCGCCCGCGCAGAACAGGTCGCGGCCCTCGACGAGCTCGACGCCCATGGTCCGCGCGAGCAGCGAGTGCTCGAAGTACGCGCTGTTGTAGACGCCGGGCGTCAGGACGACGACCGTCGGCTCGTCGACGCCTGCGGGGGCGGCCGCCGTGAGCGCGGCCAGCAGGCGCCGCGGGTAGTCGGCCACCGGGCGGATCCGCAGCGCCGCGAACAGCTCGGGGAAGCTCTGCGCCATGGCGCGGCGGTTCGACAGCACGTAGCTGACGCCGCTCGGCACGCGCACGTTGTCCTCGAGCACGCGCCAGCCACCCAGCGAGTCGCGGATCAGGTCGATGCCCGACACGTGCACCCGGACGCCGTTGGGCGGGGTGATCCCGCGCGCCGCGCGGCAGTAGTTGGTCGAGGAGACGACGACCGAGCGCGGCAGCACGCCGTCGGCGATCACGCGCTGCGGCCCGTACACGTCCGCGAGGAACGCCTCGAGCGCGCGCACCCGCTGCGCGACGCCCGGCGCGACGTGGTCCCACTCCTGGCTCGCCAGCACGCGCGGCACCACGTCGAGCGGGAACGGTCGTTCCTCGCCCGCGAAGTCGAACGTGACGCCCTGCGTGAGGTAGGACCGGGCGAGCGCGTCGGCCCGAGCCCGCAGCTCCCCGGCCGAGAGCTGGGCCAGGGCAGCATGTACCTGCCGGTATGCCGCCCGCGGGCCGGTCGCGGTGTCGAGCATCTCGTCCCAGGCGACCCCGGCCGGATAGTCGTCGAAGAGGTCCGCCATGGGGCGAACGTAGCGCCGCTGTGTCAACGGCGCGTTACGGCGAGAAGGTCCCCCGCCGGGCGGGTCGTCGTCCCGACCGGTCGGGGCCCCGGCGTCCTGACGAGTTCGCTAGGTTCTGGTCCGTGCCTGCATCCCCGAGCTGGTCGTCGCTGCTGCGGCAGACGGCCGCTGCCGTCCTCGGCGTGCTCTCCCGCCGGCGTCCCGCGGGTGGCGCGACGAGGTCCACGCGCGGGTCGACCGCGCGCCCGACGAGCGGTCCGGGACCCGCGCCCGGTCCGACGACGACCGCGCACCGGGTCGTGCTCGCCGACCACGTCGGCCCCGTGCGCACCGAGTACAGCCCCGACCTCGACGGCGCCGCGGACCCGGGCGAGATCGTCTGGACCTGGGTGCCCTACGAGGAGGACGCGACGCAGGGCAAGGACCGGCCGGTGCTCGTCGTCGGGTGGGACGGCGAGCACGTGCTCGCCCTGATGCTCACGAGCAAGGACCACGACCGCAACGCCGAGCGGGAGGCCCGTCGCGGGCGGTACTGGCTCGACATCGGGGCGGGCCCGTGGGACAGCAGGCGGCGCGAGAGCGAGGTGCGGCTCGACCGCGTGCTGTGCCTCGACCCCGCGACGATCCGGCGCGAGGGCGCGATCGTCGAGCCCGCGCTGTTCGCGCACGTCACCTCAGCGCTCGCCGAGCTGCGCGGTCGCTGACCGGACGCGGCCGTGGTGTCGGGGTCACCGAGGTGACGCCCTCGAGATCGCGCGGCACGAGCCCGCGTCGTCGGGACCCGCCCTGCGACCCGGCGTCAGACCGGGCGGGCTTGGGGAAGGCCCGTGGGTCGGGTAACATGGTCGCTCGCGTGTCCGCCCAGGTCGGCGGGCACTCGCCCAGCTCCTCTCCGAGGGTGTCCCCACGCCCCAGTCCCGGAGCTGCGCGCGCCCTCTACGACCTGTCAGATCGCTTCGGCGAACGCACAAGAGAGTCCACACGTGGCGAACATCAAGTCCCAGATCAAGCGCATCCGCACCAACGAGAAGGCGCGCCTGCGCAACAAGTCGGTGAAGTCGGAGCTCAAGACGCACGTCCGTCGCGTCCGCGAGGCTGTCGCCGGCGGCGACAAGGAGGCGGCGACCGCCGCTCTGCAGACCGCGTCGAAGAAGCTCGACAAGGCCGTGAGCAAGGGCGTCATCCACGCCAACCAGGCCGCGAACAAGAAGTCGGCGCTCGCGAAGACCGTCAACGCGCTCTGATCCACACGCACGTCTCGCGCCCCGGCGCGAGGAACGAGGCGTCACCCGTGAGGGTGACGCCTCGTGGCGTTGTCGGGACCTTCGTCGGATGCGCGCGGCCGACGAACCCCGGCCGCCGAAAGGGAGATGTCCGACACACCGGGCGACTCGCCGAGCAGAGACCGAATCGTTTGCGGCGAGCGATTTCCACCCGCTCGAACAGGCAGGCCTCACGTCACCGTGTGATCGAATGGGGGACGTGACGGACGACCTCGACGATGCGGGCCTCCGGCGCCTCGCGGCGGCGGTGGACGACGCGATCCCAGGATCACTGCGCACCCAGTGGGAAGCGCACGTGTCGTCGGCGCCCGTGCTCGTCGCCCGGCAGGGCATCTTCACATCCTCCGGGCAACCAGTTGCCTACGAGTTCTCCTACCGTTCGCAGGGCGAGCCGACGCGGGGAGCCGCGGAGTGGAGCGCCCGTCAGCACGAGCGGGCCACCGCCCACGTGCTCGCCGCGACGTTCGGCCGCGCCGATCTCGAGCGCGTCGCGAACGGTCGGCTGCTGTTCGTCCGCTGCACGCGCGCCTACCTCGTCGGAGAGCTCGCGGTCCCCCGTCGACCGGACCGCCTCGTCATCGTCGTGCCGGACACCGTCCCGATCGACGCCGAGGTCCTCGCGGGCGTCCGGCGCCTGCGGACCGAGGGCTACCGCTTCGCGCTCCCGTCGTTCGTGAGCAGCCCTGCGCAGCGCCGGCTCCTCCCCCACGCGGACTACGTCAAGGTCGACGTGCGTGACCTCGACGTCGAGGGCCACCCCGTCGTGACGCTCGCACGGTCCTACGGCGCGAGCCTGATCGCCGAGTACGTCGAGACACCCGAGGCGATGGCGCACGCACGCGACCTCGGCCTCACGCTGTTCCAGGGGAACCTGCTCGAGCGCGCGGGAGTGCTCGACCGCGCCGGCGCTCAGATCGTCGACTGAACGACGACGGACGGGACGCCGGCGAAAGTGTCACGCGAAACGGCGTCATGGACGGCGCGGCACGCCCTCTCATCGGGTGTGACTCCCCACGCGCAGGCGCCGCGGCCCTCCCCGCCGCAGGTCGCGCGCCAGCCGATCTGGTCACCTGAGGGTGTCCTGCACGGCTACGAGCTGCTGTACCGCACGGCGGACGGGACACCCGCGGGCGTCGACAGCTGGGACGAGAACCGCCAGGAGGACGCGACCGAGGCCGTGCTCTCGCGCATCGCCAGCATGGAGCTGGGCACCGCGCTCGCGTTCGTGAACGTCACGCGCGGGTACCTCGTCGACACCCGCGCGCTCCCGCCGCACCGCGGCCAGCTCGTGCTCGAGGTCCTCGAGACCGTCCCGGCCGACGACGACTCGCTCGCCGGCCTGACCAGGCTCCGGGACGCGGGCTACCGGCTCGCCCTCGACGACTTCACCGCCTCCGCCGCGCAGCTCGCGATGCTGCCCTGGGCCGACTACGTCAAGATCGACTGCCGTGACCTGCTGCAGCACGGGAGCGCGCTGGTCGAGCTCGCACGCAGCGGGGGCGCCCAGGTGGTCGCCGAGCGGGTCAGCGATCGCGCGCTCGTCGACCACTGCGTCGCGTGGGGCTTCGACCTGCTGCAGGGCGACGTCCTCGGCCCGGCCGCGACGCTGCGCGCCTGAGACGCCGAACCTGAGACGCAGTCGCTGCTTGCCCTGAGGCAGTGCCTGACGCGCTGCGTGCCCAAGGCTGCGGCCGCCGGGTCGGCTCGCTGAACCCCCGATCAGGCGTGCGAGGCCGCAGCCACGCGCAGCACGGCGCGCTCGACCGCGAACCGCGGGTCGCGGCCCTCGCCCTTGACCTCGGCGTCGGCCGCGGCGACCGCGCCGATCGCGACGGCCAGGCCCTCGGGGGTCCAGGTGCGCAGCTCGCGCAGCGCCCGGTCCACCTGCCACGGTGCGAGGCCGAGCTCGCGCAGGGCGCCCTGCCCCTTGCTCCGCGTCGCCCCGACCTTCGCGAGCGTGCGCAGCTTGGTGGCGAGCGCCGCCACGATCGGCACCGGGTCGAGGCCCGTCGCGAGCGCGTGCCGCAGGAGCGCGACCGCATGCCCGGCGTCGCCCGCCACCGCGGCGTCGGCGACTCGGAAGCCGGTCGCCTCGATCCGGCCGCCGTAGTAGCGCTCGACCGCCTCGACGCCGATCATCCCGGTCGTGTCCGCGACGAGCTGGGCGCAGGACGACGCGAGCTCGCGCAGGTCGCTGCCGACGGCGTCGACGAGCGCGCGCACGGCTCCGGCGTCGGCGCGTCGGCCGGCCCGGCGCAGCTCAGCCGTCACGAACTGGGTCTTGTCGGCGTCGGACGTCACGGCGTCGCACGTGATCTCGGGCACCTGCGCGGCGCGCAGCGCGTCGAGCGTCTTCTTGCCCCGCACACCGCCACCGTGCCGCAGCACCAGCACGACCCCAGGCGCGGGCGAGGGCAGATAGCTCTGCACGTCCGCGAAGAGGTCCTCGGTGCCCGCCTCGAAGCCGTCGACGACGACGACCTTGTCCTCGGCGAAGAGCGACGGGCTGGTGGTCACGC
>NZ_LFKW01000102.1:0-5741 GCF_001040865.1 Cellulomonas sp. A375-1
CCTGCCGCTCTCGTTCGACGACCCCGTGGTCGCGGCCGCGGTCGAGCGGTACGTCGCCGGCGTGCGGCCGCACGCGCCGTGGCTGCCGTCGAACGCGGAGTTCGTGCGCCGCGTCAACGGGCTCGACACGGTCGACGACGTGCTCGCGACCATGACCGCGGCCGAGTACCTGGTGCTCGGGCTCGGCGACGTGTACCTGGGGGCGCCGCTCGCGGTCCCGCTCGACCCGCGGCACCGGCTGCTGACCACGAAGTACAACCCCGCGCGCACGTGGACCGCGGAGGGCACGGTCGGGCTCGGCGGGCAGTACCTGTGCGTGTACGGCATGGACTCCCCGGGCGGGTACCAGCTCGTCGGCCGGACCGTCCCCGTGTGGTCCGCGTACGCGCAGCACGGGTCGTTCGAGCCGGGCGTGCCGTGGCTCCTGCGCTGCTTCGACCGGATCGTCTGGCACCCCGTCGCGCCCGACGAGCTGCTCACGTGGCGGGCCGAGCTCGCCGCGGGGCGCCGCACGCTCGTGATCGAGGACGGCTGGTTCTCGGCGCGTGAGCACCGCGAGTCGCTGCTCGACCACGCCGAGGACGTCGCGCGCGTCACGGGCCGTCGCGCGGCGTGGTTCGCGGCCGAGCGCGATGCGTGGGCGCTCGCGGGAGAGCTGGACGCGCCCGACGAGGCCGCGACGGCACCGCCCGTGAGCGCACCGCTGCGGCGCGCGCCGCAGGGCTGCGTGCTCGTCGAGGCGCCGATGGTCGGCGCGGTGTGGCGCATCGACGCGCAGGTCGGTGAGCGCGTGCGGGCGGGGGAGCGGCTCGTCGCGCTCGAGGCGATGAAGCTCGAGCTCGCGGTGCCCGTGCCCGTCGACGGCCGGCTCGTCGAGGTGCTCGTCGAACCCGGTCAGCAGGTCGTGCCCGGCGAGGCGCTCGCGGTCGTGGCGGTGGGCCTGTGAACACGGCTGTGCACCCGTCCGTGAACCACCCGAAGGAGGGCCCGTGCACCTGACGCCAGGCGACACCGAGAAGCTGCTGCTCGCGGTGGCGGGCATGGTCGCGCGCGACCGCCTCGCGCGCGGCGTGCGCCTGAACTACCCGGAGACGGTCGCGCTGCTGACCACGTGGGTGCTCGAGCGCGCGCGTGAGGGGCGGTCGGTGGCGGACCTCATGGTCGAGGGGCGCAGCGTGCTGGGCCGCGACGAGGTCATGGACGGCGTCGCGGACATGCTGCCCGACGTCCAGGTCGAGGCCACGTTCCCCGACGGGCGCAAGCTCGTCACCATCCACGAGCCGATCGCCTGAGGGGGCCCGCGACATGGCAGGCACGACGACGAGCGGGCCGGGTGCGGTGCGGCTCGCACCCGGCCGCGAGGACGAGCCCGTGGTCCTCAACGCGGACCGCGCGGCGCACGAGCGGATCACGCTCGTCGTGACGAACACGGGCGACCGACCCGTGCAGATCGGCTCCCACGTGCACCTGTCCGACGCGAACGCGGCGCTCGACCTGGACCGGGTCGCCGCGCACGGGTTCCGGCTCGACGTGCCGTCGGGGACGTCGCGGCGGTTCGAGCCGGGGGCGTCGGCCGTGGTCGCGGCCGTGGCGCTGCGCGGCGCCCGCCGCGTGCCCGGGATCCAGCGGGGCAAGGCAGACGGGGGCGCGCTGGGCGCGGTCTCGCCGGCCGGGGCGGGGGACTGACGCGTGGTCGAGATCTCGCGCGCGCGGTACGTCGCGCTGTACGGCCCGACGACGGGCGACCAGGTGCGCCTGGGCGACACCGACCTGTGGATCGAGGTCACCGAGGACCGCACGTTCGGTGGCGAGGAGGCCGTGTTCGGGGGCGGCAAGTCGATCCGTGAGTCGATGGCGCAGGGGACCACGACGCGCGCGGCGGGTGCGCTCGACACCGTGATCACCAACGCGATCGTCCTGGACTGGTGGGGCGTGGTCCGGGCGGACGTCGGCATCCGCGACGGGCGGGTCGTCGCACTCGGCCGCGCGGGCAACCCCGACGTCGCCGACGGCGTGCACCCGGACCTGCACATCGGCCCGTCGACCGACGTCATCTCGGGCGAGGGTCGGATCCTGACCGCCGGGGGCATCGACTCGCACGTGCACCTGCTGTCGCCGTCCCAGGTGCACGAGGCGCTCGCGACCGGGCTCACGACGATCGTCGGCGGCGGGACCGGGCCCTCCGAGGGCTCCAAGGCGACGACCGTGACCCCCGGCGCGTGGCACCTGGGCACGATCCATCGCGCGCTCGACGCGCTACCCGTCAACGTGCTGCTGCTCGCCAAGGGCAACACCGTCTCCGACGAGGGCCTCGACGAGCAGGCGCTCGCGGGTGCGGCCGGGTACAAGGTGCACGAGGACTGGGGCTCGACGCCCGCGGCGATCGACGCCGCGCTGCGCGCCGCGGACCGGTGGGGGCTGCAGGTCGCGCTGCACTCGGACTCGCTCAACGAGGCGGGCTTCGTCGAGTCGACGCTCGCAGCCATCGCGGGGCGCGGCATCCACGCGTTCCACGCCGAGGGCGCGGGCGGCGGGCACGCGCCGGACATCCTCACGGTCGCGTCGCACGCGAACGTCATCCCCGGCTCGACCAACCCGACGCTGCCGCACACCGTCAACACCGTGGCCGAGCACCTCGACATGCTCATGGTCTGCCACCACCTGAACCCGCACGTGCCCGAGGACCTCGCGTTCGCGGAGTCCCGGATCCGGGCGACGACGATCGCCGCGGAGGACGTGCTGCACGACCTGGGGGCCATGTCGATCACGTCGTCGGACGCGCAGGCGATGGGGCGCATCGGTGAGGTGATCACGCGCACCTGGCAGGTCGCGCACGTCATGAAGGCCCGACGAGGCGCGCTCGGGACCGACGAGCCCGCGGACAACCTGCGCGCGCGGCGGTACGTCGCCAAGTACACGATCAACCCGGCGATCGCGCACGGCATCGACGCGCACGTGGGGTCCGTCGAGCCGGGCAAGCTCGCGGACCTGGTGCTGTGGGAGCCGAAGTTCTTCGGGATCAGGCCTTCGGTCGTGCTCAAGGGCGGCGCGATCGTGTGGGGTGCGCTCGGCGACCCGAACGCCTCGATCCCCTCGCCGCAGCCGGTGCTCATGCGGCCCGCGTTCGGGGACGCGGTCGCGCCCGAGCTCTCGGTCACGTTCGTCGCCCCGGCCGCGATCGAGGACGGGCTCGCCGCACGGCTCGGGCTGCAGCGCACGCTCCTGCCCGTGGCGGACACGCGCGACATCGGCAAGGCCGACATGCGCCTCAACGACGCGCGGCCGCGCATCGACATCGACCCCGAGTCCTTCGCGATCGCCGTCGACGGTGAGCCGATCGCACCTGCCCCCGCCGACCGGCTGCCCCTCGCGCAGCTGTACACGATGTTCTGAGGCCGCCGTGACCGCCGCGCACCCACCGACGAGCGTGCTGTTCGCCCTGCTCGCCGACGCGCGCCTGCCGACGGGCGGGCACACCCAGTCCGCGGGGCTCGAGCCGGCGCTGCTCGCGGGCATGTCGGTGAGCGACGTGCCCGGGTACATCGGCGGCCGGCTCGCGACCGTCACGCGGACCGAGGCGGCGGTCGCGGTCGTCGCACGGCACGCGGTGTGCGGCGAGCCCGACGAGCGCGTCGCCCGGCTGCGCGGCGCGTGGCAGGCGTGGGCCGCCCGCACCCCGAGCCCTGCGCTGCGCGAGACCTCGCAGCGGCTCGGTCGCGGCTACCTGCGCCTCGCGCACCGGCTCTGGGGCTCGCACCCGGGCGTGGTGGCGCTCGACGCGGCGGTCGTCGCGGAACGCACGCGCCTCGCCGCCGAGCACGTGGTCGGCCCCGGGCCCGTGGGCCGCAGCGACCGGGCGCAGCCGCCGCGTCCCCTGGTGCTGGGCGTGGTGGGGGCGTGCGTCGGGCTCGACGCGCGGCAGGTCGCGCAACTCGTCGGGTACGACGACGTGCAGACGATCGCCTCCGCGACGCTCAAGCTCGCACCCGTCGACCCCGCCGACGCGACCGCGTGGGTGGTCGCCGCTGCGCCGACCGTCGAGGCCATGGCCGCGGGCGTCGCGCGCCTGACGGACCCCGCCGACATCCCCGCGTCCGGCGCCCCGCTCCTCGAGGAGTGGGCGCAGCAGCACCTCCGCCGCACAGAGAGGCTCTTCAGTGCCTGACCACACGCCCGACCCCGCCCACCCTCACGACCACGCCCACCCCCACGCGCAGGCCCACGGCCACGCGCACCCGCACGCTGACGCGCCGCCGCACGGACACGCGCCCGCGCGGACCAGGTCGTTGCGGCTCGGGGTCGCCGGCCCCGTCGGCACCGGGAAGAGCTCGCTCATCGCGCTCGTGTGCCGCGAGCTGGCCCACGAGCTCGCGCTCGGCGTCATCACCAACGACATCTACACCGACGAGGACGCGCGCTTCCTGCGCTCGGCGGGCGTGCTCGATCCCGAGCGCATCCGTGCGGTCGAGACGGGCGCGTGCCCGCACACCGCGATCCGCGACGACGTCACGGCCAACCTGCTCGCCGTCGAGGACCTCGAGGAGGACTTCGCGCCGCTCGACGTCGTGCTCGTCGAGTCCGGCGGCGACAACCTGACCGCGACGTTCTCGCCCGCGCTCGTCGACGCGCAGGTCTTCGTGCTCGACGTCGCCGGCGGCGGGGACGTGGCGCGCAAGGGTGGCCCCGGCATCGGGCGGGCCGACCTGCTCGTCGTGAACAAGACCGACCTCGCGCCGTACGTCGGCGTCGACGTGACGCGGATGGTCGCGGACGCGACCGCGGCGCGCGACGGCCGCCCGGTGCTCGCGCTGTCCCGGCACGACGCGGCCTCGGTCGAGGCCCTGAAGGACTGGGTGCGCGTGATGCTCGCGGCGCACCGCGCGGGCGCGCACGTCCCGCAGGACCCGGGCCCCATGGCCCCCCACTTCCACGCCGACGAGGAGCACCCCGCCGGCGGGATCCTCCACACCCACGCCTGACCATGCCCACCCACCGCACCCACCCCACCGCTCCCGCACGTGCGCACCGCTGCGCGCGCCCCGCCGAGGGCGCCCGCCCCGCCGGTTCGTCGGTTGCGCACGGCTGTTCGTCGGCAGTGCGTCGCTTCGTCGGTTCGGGACGACGAAGCGACGCCGGAGCGACGAACCGGCGCGGGAACGTGGGGGCAACGCGGTGAGGACGGTCGTCGAGGTCACACGTGCGGGGCACCGGGTGCGGTGCGTGCTGCGCGCCGGGCACCTCGCGCCGCGCGTGCTGACCCAGACCGACCGCGGGGTGACCGTCGCACTGGTCGCGACCGGTGCGCTCCTGCTCGGCGGCGACCACGTCCGTGTCGAGGTGCGCGTGGGCGACGGCGTGGAGCTCGAGCTCGTCGAGACGTCCGGCACCGTGGCGTACCACGGGCGGGGCCTGCCCTCGTCGTGGAGCGCGGACGTGCACGTCGGTCGGGGTGCGTCACTCGTGTGGGACGCGTTGCCGTTCGTCGTGTCCGACGGTGCGGACGTCGCACGCACGACGAACCTGCGCGTGCACGACGAGGGCGCGGCGCTGCTGCGCGAGACGCTCGTGCTCGGCCGCGACGGGCAGCGCGGCGGTCTGCTGCGGTCGGCGACCAGCGCCGTCGTGGGCGGCGCGGACCTGCTCGTCGAGGAGCTCGACCTCACCGGCCCGCACACCGCTGCGGGTGTCCTGGGCGCGGCGCGCGTCGTCGACTCGGTCCTGCTGGCGGGCGCCCGCCCGCC
>NZ_LFKW01000102.1:5824-11750 GCF_001040865.1 Cellulomonas sp. A375-1
ACGGCACCACGGGTGGGACGGCGCGGGGCCTGACGAGCGGCGCGGCGTCGTCGTGCTCGACCTGCACGGACCCGGTGCCCTCGCCCGCGCGGTCGGCGCCGCCGCCCACGTCGCCGACGTCGGACCGCTCGTCGGCCGCTGGCGGACCGCCCTGCGCGCCGACGCCGCGGCACCCGAGGGCACCGGCGCCCCCACCGCACCCACCGCACCCACCGCCGACGCACCGCCCGGCACCACCGGTATCGACGACAGGAGCACGCCATGCATGTCCCCGACCACGTGATGGACCCCGGCACGAGCCTCGCGACGGCCGTCGTCGCGGGCGCCGCGCTCACCTACGCCGTGCGTCGCGCGCGCGCCGAGGCGACCCGTGAGCGCGTCGCGCTGACCGCCGTCGCGTCCGGCTTCGTCTTCGCCGCGCAGATGGTCAACTACCCGGTCGCGCCCGGCACGAGCGGGCACCTCGTCGGCGCCGCGCTGGCCGCGGCGCTCGTCGGGCCGTGGCTCGGGGCGCTCGCGGTGACCGCGGTGCTCGTGGTGCAGGCCGTGCTCTTCGCCGACGGCGGCGTCACCGCGCTCGGCGTGAACGTGCTGCTCATGGTGGGTGTCGGGACGCTCGTCGGGTGGTCGGTGCAGCGACTCGTCGCGCGGCTCGCGACACGCGTGCCCGACGTCGGACGCGTCGCCCTGGCCGCCGCGGGCGGCGCGCTGGCGTCGGTCCCGGCCGCCGCGCTCGCGTTCGTCGCGCTGTACGCGGTGGGTGGTACGGCCGACGTCGGGCTCGGCGCGGTCTCGGCCGCGATGCTCCCCGTGCACGCGGCGATCGGGCTCGGCGAGGCGGTGATCAGCGGCGTCGCCGTCGCCGGCGTCGCGGTGCTGGCGCCCGGCGTCACGGCCCTGGACCCACGCCCGGCCAGCCCCGCCGCGACCCGTCGCGGGTCGCTCGCGCTCGGCATCGGCTCCGTCGTGACGGCCGGTGGGCTGTCCGCGCTCGCCGTCAGCGCCCCGGACGGTCTGGAGTGGGCGGCCCAGCGTGTCGGCTTCGACCACACCTTCGGCTCCGTGCTCGCGGAGGTCCCGCTGGCCGACTACGGCGCGGTCACAGGGGTCCCGGGCGGCGTCGCGGGCCTCGCAGGGGTCGCCGCGGTCGCGGTTCTCGTCGTCCTCGGCCTGCGCCGATCCTCGACCGCACCGGCCTGACCGAGCGCCGGCCCGTGGCCGCGGCCGGCTAGAGGCCGAGCGCGTGCTGGGTGGCCAGGAGGGTCTGGGCCGAGTGCTGGAGCTGGTCCTCCTCGTCGGGCGTGGTCGACATGTCTGGGACGTACTGCACGCCGCCCCCACCGACGACGCTCGGCACCGACAGGGCGACACCGTGCAGCCGGTGCAGGCCGTCGTGCACGGTGCTGACCGGCAGGACGGCGTGCTGGTCGCCGAGGATCGCCTCGATGATCCGCGCGCACGCCAGGCCGATCGCGAGATTGGTCGCGCCCTTGCCCTCGATGATCCGGTAGGCGGCGTCCCGCACGTCCTGCGTGATCGCGTCGAGCTCGGCAGGCGTGAAGCGGTGGCCGTCGGGCGCGACCCAGTCGAGCACGGGCGTCGTGCCGATGCGCGCCTGCGACCACAGCGCGAAGCCGGTGTCGCCGTGCTCACCCACGATGTCGGCGTGCACGCTGCCGGCGGACACCAGCGCGCGGTCGGCGACGAGGCGGCGCAGGCGCGAGGTGTCGAGCACCGTGCCCGACGAGAAGACGCGCGACGCCGGCAGGCCCGTGATCTGCTGCGCGGCGACCGTGAGCACGTCGCACGGGTTGGTGACGATGCAGTAGACCGCGTTCGGCGCGTGCTCGAGCAGGACCGGGAGCAGGCCCTCGAGCAGCCGCACGTTGGTGCCCGCGAGGTCGAGCCGGGTCTGCCCGGGCCGCTGCTTGGCGCCCGCGGTGAGGACGACGAGGTGCGAGTCCGCGACCACCTCCGGGTCCGACCCGCCGACGACGCTGCCGCCCGTGAACCAGGTGCCGTGCGCGAGGTCGAGCACCTCGGCCTCGACCTTCGGCCGGTCGATGTCGTACAGCGCCACGGTGTGCGCCGACCCGCGGATCAGCGCGGCGTACGCGATGCTCACGCCGACGCTCCCCGCGCCGACGACCGTCAACCGGGAGTTCTCGATCCTGGCCACGCGATCACGCTAGCCCCGCACCCGCGCGCGGGCAGGGCGAGCGGCGACCGCCGGCGAAGGGGGCGGGTCGGGCGGGGTCGGGTGGGGCTACGGCATCGACGGGCGTCGACGGTCTGCGGTCGGGTCAGTGGCGGTCGCGCGCCGGGATGCGCAGCCCGCTCGCGCGCAGGCGGCGGATGAGCTCGCGCGTCCCCACCGGTACGGCACCGGCCGCGACGAGCTCGTCGTACCGCTCCCGGGGCACGTCGTAGTGGTCGCGGTCGAACGCGCGGGGCGGCACGCCCGCCCCCGCGGCGAACGCGTGCAGCTCGGCGAGCGACGCGTCACTGACCAGGTGCCCCCACGTGGTCCCGTGGCGTGGCCACAGCGGCGGGTCGAGGAGGATCACGGCGTCGCCGCGGGACCCTCGCCGACGAACGGCCCCTCGCCGGAGTGCCTGGTCGCACCGGGGGTCGCGTCCGACTGCTGACCCGACTGCCGCGCCGCCTCGCGCTCGAGCTCGACGCGCTCGTCGTGCACCGCGCGCGCGGCCTCGAACGCCGCCTGCTCCTTCTCGAGCCGCTGCAGCTCCGCCTCGACGTTCTGCCGCGCGGGCTCCTCCCACGCCTGGGCGAGCGGCGAGGAGAACAGCGACGGGCGCGCCAGGAGCTTGCGCAGGATCCGGGCGCGCGCACGGACGTAGTCCTCGGCGGGCAGGTGCGCGTACTCGGCGCGCACGTCGTGCAGGTACGCCTTGTAGCGCTGCGGCTCGGTCGCCAGGACCGCGAGGTCCGCGTCGCACAGCACGGCACAGTCGACGTCGAGCGAGTTCGGCGAGTGCCGGACGAGCGCGACGACGAGGTCGTGCACGCGCCGCGCGTGCGCCTCCGGGACGCCGAGCCCGACGAGCTCGTCGTAGGCGACGCGGGCGCTCGCGGCCTCGTCCTCGCCGCCCTTGTTCGCGTAGGCCTTGCGGTCCGCGGAGTCGAACACCGCGCCGTGGTACCAGGCGGCGAGCCGCACGAGGTCGGGTTCGTGGCTCTCGGAGTCGAGCTCGTCGACCCGGACCAGCACGTCGACCAGGTGCTTGACGTTGTGGAACTCGCGGCCCGGGGAGGACCAGCGCTCCAGGAGCCTGTCGCCCGCGGCACGGATCTGCTCGGGTGCCGCGGTGGCTCCGGCACCGACGACATTGCGGACGAACGCCGGGACGAGCCAGGCAGGCGCTTCGTGGACGCCCATGGACCACCCTCACGACGACGACTGGGAACGGGTCAGCATAGCCCCGCGCGCGGCGTCGAACGGGGCGGCTTCGTCCCGCTACCGCCCGATGTGCGCCCCCGTCGGCGGGGCGCCCGGCGCGTCGCCCGGTGAGTCGCCTGGTGAGTCGTCCGTCGCGGCGCGCTGCGGGTCGGGTGACTCGTGCGTGGCACCACCCCGTCCCGGCCGCGGTGGTGCCGCCGGGATCTCGACGCGCACGGTCGTGCCGCCACCGGGCGTCGCCGACAGGCGCACGTGGCCGTCGTGCGCGTCGACGATGGCCGCCACGATCGCCATCCCGAGACCCGCGCCGCCCGAGGACCGGCCCCGTGAGGCGTCGACCCGGTAGAACCTCTCGAACACGCGCGCGGCGTGCTCGGGGTCGATGCCCGGGCCGTGGTCGCGCACCTCGATGACGCCCACCGGTCCGCCGGGAGCCCCGTCCCGGGCGTCGGCGTGCGCCAGTCCCACGGCGATCTCGACGGGCGACCCCGCCGGCGTGTGCTGCGCGACGTTCCCGACGAGGTTCGCGACGACCTGCCGCAGCCGCGCCTCGTCGCCGTCGACCGTCGTCGGGCCCGTGACCCCGCCCGGCGTGAGCGGCACGATGCGCGTGCTGCGCGACGGGTCGAGCGCGTGCAGATCGCTCACCGCGTCGGCTGCGACGACCGTGAGGTCCACCTGCGTGCGCCGCATCGGGCGCTGCTCGTCGAGCCGGGCGAGCGACAGGAGGTCCTCGACGAGCCGGCCCATGCGCGTCGCGGACGACTCGATGCGCCCGAACGTGTCGTCGACCTGGTCCTTCGTCGTCAGCGCACCCATGCGGTACAGCTCGCCGTACCCGCGGATCGCGGCCAACGGCGTGCGCAGCTCGTGCGACGCGTCGGCGACGAACCGGCGCATGCGCGCCTCGGAGGCCGTGCGCACGGCGAACGCCTCCTCGATCTGCGCGAGCATCCCGTTGAGCGCCGCGCCGAGCCGCCCGACCTCGGTCGAGACCGGCGCGGGCGGCACGCGCTGCGAGAAGTCGCCTGCCGCGAACGCCGCCGCGGTCTGCTCGATCTGCGTCAGCGGCCGCAGCGAGCGTCGGACGGCCCACCAGCCGACGAGCGCGCCCGCGAGCAGGATCACCGCGCCGGAGGTGACCAGCACGAGCGCCATGAGCTGGATGGTGTCGTCGATGTCGGCGAGCGGGAGGGCGACCATCAGGGCGACCGGCTCGTTGGTGAACGTGTTGGTCGCGGGCAGCGCGACCACGCGCCAGTCGGAGCCCCGGTCGGACGTGACCGTGAACGGCTCGCCGCCCCGCTCCTCGGCCTCGGCGTACGTCATGCGCGGCAGCGAGGGCGTGCCGCGCTTCGCCAGGACGCTCGCGCGCGGCGAGAACAGCGTGTGCACCACGCCCGTCTCGACTGCCGCGCCGTAGTAGTCCGTCGGCGGTCCCTGCGACTCCCACGGCTCGTCCTGCGTGCGGTACGTCGTGACCAGCTGGACGCCCTCGGTCGCGAGCTTGTCGTCGACCTGGTCCACGAGCGTGCGCTGCACGAGCCACGTCGCGGTCACGCCCGCCAGGACGAGCCCGACGAGCAGCAGCACCGTGGAGATGCCGAGCAGCCGCCCGACGAGCGGCACCCCGCTCCACCAGCGCACGGCCTCGCCGACGACGCCGGGCTCGGCCCCGTCGGTCGCGCGCCCGGCCGCGGAGCCGCCAGGCTCGCTCGTCGGCGCGGGTTCGTTCGTCGGTGCCTGCTCGTCGGTCGGGGTCGGCGCGGTCGCCGGACGCCGGGCCGGGGGCGGCGGGACGGGACCGGGGTCGCGGACCGTCACGACGTCGTGCGCAGGAGGTAGCCGACCCCGCGCTTGGTGTGGATGAGCGGCGGCAGCTTCTCGCCGTCCGGGCCGGTCAACGAGTCGACCTTGCGGCGCAGGTAGGAGATGTACGACTCGACGATGTTCGCGTCGCCGCCCCAGTCGTACTGCCACACGTGGTCGAGGATCTGCGTCTTGGACAGCACCCGGCCCGCGTTGAGCATGAGGTAGCGCAGGAGCTTGAACTCGGTGGGGGACAGGTCGATCTCCTGCCCCGCGCGGCGCACCTCGTGCGAGTCGTCGTCGAGCTCGAGGTCGGCGTAGCGCAGCACGTTGGCCTGGTCGTCGTCGCCGGGGCCCGTGCGCCGCAGGATCGCCCGGATCCGCGCGACGACCTCCTCGAGGCTGAACGGCTTGGTCACGTAGTCGTCGCCGCCGACGGTCAGCCCCTGCACCTTGTCGGACGTGTCGTCCCGCGCGGTGAGGAACAGCACGGGCATGTGCTGGCCCTTCTCGCGCAGGCGCCGCGTGACGGTGAACCCGTCCATGTCGGGGAGCATCACGTCGAGCACCAGGAGGTCCGGCTCGAGGTCGCGCGCCATGCGCAGCGCTGCGCCGCCGTCGGCCGCGGCATGCACCTCGAAGCCCGCGAAGCGCAGGCTCGTGGCCAGCAGCTCCCGGATGTTCGGCTCGTCGTCC
>NZ_LFKW01000103.1:0-5284 GCF_001040865.1 Cellulomonas sp. A375-1
CCGAACCGTGGGGCAGGTCAGAGTGTCAACCAGCCCTGCAGCAGTCCCCAGGCGGGCAAGCGAGTCGGCCACCTGCCATCGCGGACATCGCGGAGCCGTCCACAAGGATCACCCGCCGTGGCCGCGTCACGCCCTGCCGTCGTCACGACGTCGGAGGTCCGCAACGATCTCATCCATCGACCCGAAGAGTTGCGGTGAGGACAGCTCGAAAAGCGCCGCAGCCAAGTACTCCTCGTCTGCTGGGTCGAGCGTCACGTCGTCAGCTCCCTGCGCCAGTTCCGCCCATCGCTCAAGTTGAACGGCTGATATGGCGTTCTTCCCGAAGGCATCAAGCACGCCCCTGAGCAGGGAACGATCGACCTGGACCCCTGCGCCCGGTTGAGCCGGGCCACACGCCGCAAGAGCAGCGAAGTTGGCATCGAGATCCCCGACCAAACCGATCACGAACTCGAGAAGGCGGAGTCGATCGGGTGACGCGGTCATGCGCTCAACTTATCTTCGGTGTGGAGGACCGCCCCGTCAGGAAGAACGGTCGTCTTGGTGTAGCCGACCGTCGCTCCGGACGCATCGACCACCTTGTCGTAAGGCGCGTATGCCCCTGGAACGCGGCCAGGGCAGGCGGCCGCTCCAACCCCGACGTCGCCGACCAGCTCGGCGTCGGCGAAGCCACCGTCAAAGCCCACGTCCACGCCCTGCTCCGCAAGCTCGGCTGCACCACCCGCACCCAGCTCGTCGTAGCCGCCTACGAATCAGGCCTCATCATCGTCGGCCACTAGCTCGGGCCGGCGGGTTGCCGATCCGACCCTCGGCGCATTGCCGTCGGCCGAACAGCGCAGCGCACGACCAGCCCTGCGACAGCCGGACGGGCGCCGAGCACCTCACCGTTCGACGGGCAAGAGCTCCTTGACGGCCCGGACCGCGAAGTCCTTCGGGCTGGCGCCGGCCAGCACCTCCGCCAGCTCCCGCCGCACCAGCAGCTGCCGAAAGCCGCTCATGCCATCGCCGAACCACTCGGGACTCGCAACGACATCCGGCGCGTCCTTGCCCAGACAGGCTCGGACGCGGGGCAACTCCCCGTAGCCCAGAGGCATCCACTTCCAGATACCGCAGACGGGACAGAGCGATCCCGGTAGGCCGTGCCGCGCTGTTGCCGCCGCCTCGAGCTCTCCACGGTCAAACCACGACTCGCCAGTAGCCGGGACCACGAGCTGCCAGGCATCGCCCTTTGCCGATCCGCGCCATTCGACCGCTCGCAGCTCGACATTGAAGCGCGCACGAACTCGAGAAGCCAACCGGCTATCGACACACATCGCCTCGTAGCACCAGTGTGGTAACCACGCGCCGTGGGCACTCATCCCGCGTCCCTGGAGCACAAGCGATCCGGCCTGGGACCGATTCGGCGTTCCGCACTCCCTGCACCATCCGTCCTCCCCGTACATCGGCGAGAGACCAAAAGATGCTTCAGGCCAGGGCCAGCCTCGGTTTCGCTTCTCACGGAGCTCGACGTACTCGTTCACGCGACAATCCAATCGCTTGAAGGATCTCCGGGTACTCGGCGTGCTCTCGCGCCGCACCGAACGGGTCGGTGTGCTGCTGGAGGACGCTACTCGCAGCCCACCTAGAGTTCGGGATCGCGGCCAGAGTCGTGCCGCGGGAAAGGAGCCCCACAAGGGCTGATCCGGCGGCGGGTGAGCTGCGACGGCGGCGGCATCGCAAGTCCTGTCGAGGTAGCGCTTCGACGACTTCGCGCTCGGCGTCAGGGCGCCCAGCGATAGCGGAAGCCCTCTTGGTCATTCGCCGCCACGAAGCCCATCGCCCCAGGCGTCCTGTCCTCCGGAGCTCGGGTGAGCCAGACCATCAGGTTGACCGTTCCCGGATGACCAACGATGTGGGCAACATCGTCGAACAGGGTGGGTAGGTCGACTCCGAGCCGGCGCCCGGCATCGTCGATCAATGCCATGGGCATCATGGCCTCCCATGCGTTCTCATCAAGCCCACCGAGAACGGCTGCGACCAGGGCCTGGACAAGTAGCGCCGGGTCGCCGCCGCGGACCGCTCGCGATGCAAGGCGCTCGGCGTGCGCCCGCAGCACTCGGCGCCCGGCCTCCGACGCGGACGCGGACGCGGACGCTACCGCGTCCGGCCCTCCCGCCATCACCGATGTGAGGAAGTCGTCGAGAACCCTATCGCGAGGGTCAGGGATCGATGCAGGGCCGAACCCATTGAACGAGCGCTGCTGCGGGACACCCGGGTCGAACTGCGCCATCAATTCACCCACCTCCGGGGGGAAGCATCGACCAGCCATCCCACGTGTAGCCCGCACTCGTAAACTGACCGAGTTCGCGGCCGAACACGGTCGTCCTGCCAGCAGCCGCATCCCAAACATTCCCCCAGGACGGGTTCGAACCGACGTACACAGGCATCTTGCGATCAATGACGCTCTGCACCCACTGATCGTTCCTTGCGATCGTCCATTCGGGCAAATCGAGCACCTCGTAACCGGGCCAGTTCTTCGCCACCGCGGTATCCGGGAGCCGACCGATAACGGCGATCGTCTTCTCGGCTTCGGGAGCGACCCTGGCTGCGGTGCTTGCGGCTGTCTCCGCTGGGCCGAACCGAAGATGACGGACACGATGGCCAGGAGTGCGGCCATCAGCGAAGGGACCCAGCCCGACCATCTGGCTTGGGGGGCGCGGGACGCGGACCTCGTGCCCCTCCGGCCGCAGGCAGTCCCTGGCTCAACGGCCGCCTCGGCCGCGACGGTCGCGTCGATGTTCAGCGTCGTCACGGCTCACCCGGTGCGGGCGCCCACGGGTCCCCGAGCAGGTAACCCGCCGGCACGTCGAGTACCCGCCCGAGACGGCCCAGGAGCGCTCGCTGCTCCTCACTCACCTCAACGTCGTACTCATACGTTTGGGTGCAGAGCGTCTCGAGCGCAAGCCGCCACTCGCCAGCATTGATCAAGACCGCAATCGAGTCAACATCGCTCGCAGGCAGACCGCCTGCACCTTCAAGCGCCCGTCTCAACTCGCCGATCACAACGCTCGGGTCCATCGCTTCTCCCGTCATGGCAGCGGGAATCCGGTGATGATGCCCTCGCCACCAGGCTCGACGATCACCCGCATTGGTACACCCTCGCGCACCGTGGCGGCTGCCGTGACGTTCGCGCTCTTGTTGGACCCGGCACTGGCGGGTGCGGACGACGAGGTGGTCGACTCGCTGGAGGCGCGGACAGAGAACCTGGCCGCGGTGGTGGCGGGTCTGGGTGTGCCGGAGCTGCAGGACGCAGAGGTGGTGTCCGCCCAGGTCGTGGAGCCTCCGGATGACCCGGAGGCGGAGCCCTTGCCCGACGGCATCCCGGAGGGCGACGACGAGCAGCTGATTGACCTTACGGAGCCCGGAGGCTCGCAGACGGAGAGCACCACCCCTACGTCGGACGGAGAGGCGGGCACCCTGGCCCGCACGGTCGTCGGCGGGCTCACACTCCGAACCCGGCCCAGACGGACCGACGACGGCGCACGCCGGCTCACGGCCGGCCTGCGCCGCCGACACGCCCCCATAGGGTCGAGGGCGAGCCAGCCCGGCCAGATGGAGGAGACACCATGAGCACGAGCCCCGGTCCTGTCGACCTGACGTTCTCCGCGCCGATCGGCGTCACGGTAAAGGACGACGTGTGGTCGTGCGTCGAGGTCCCCGGCTCGGTCGAGCTGTTCGGGACCGGCAAGGCGGTCAAGGTCGTCGCGACGGTCGACGGCGAGCCCGTGACGGCCGGGCTGATGCCGACCGGCTCGGGCGGGCACATGCTCTCGATCAGCGCGAAGCTCCGCAAGAAGCTCGGCAAGGCCGTGGGCGACGACGTCACGGTCCACCTCACGGAGCGCCTGACCTGACACCCGTGCCTCGGTGTCACGGCACGAGCGCACGGACCGCCGTGGACCGAGCTCCCGGGGCGACCTACGTGAGCGTGGTCAGGGTGGCGCGGGCGTCGTAGCGCCAGAACGTGCGTTGGGTGCGGACCAGCAGCCACAGGACGCTCGCGCACAGGACGCCGCCGATGACCACGGCCCAGCCCTCACCGACGACCGTGGACACGGACCCGATGAACATGTCGCCGAGCCGCGGCCCGCCCGCGACGACGACGATGAACACGCCCTGCAGCCGCCCGCGCATGTCGTCGGGCGTCGCGGTCTGCAGGATCGTCTGCCGGAAGATGGCGCTGACCTCGTCGGACGCGCCCGCGGCGATCAGGGTGAGGCACGCGATCGCGAGCGCCCCCCACAGCACGTTCTCCGGACGATCCCGCCCGACGACCACGAGCACCAGCCCGAACGCCGCCACCGACCCGGCCCACCCCGTGATGGCCCACGTGATGACGCGCCCCTGCCACCGCACGCGCGCGAGCCCGCCGGACAGCAGGCCGGACGTCACGGCACCGACCGCGAGCGCTGCGGTGAGGATGCCGGTGGTGGTCGCGCCGCCGCCGAGGTACCAGATGCCGACGGCGGGGAACACGACGCGCGGCATGGCCAGGACCATCGCGCACAGGTCCACGAGGAACGTCATGCGCACGTTCGGCTGGGTGCCGAGGTAGCGCAGGCCGTCGACGACCGAGCCGAGGCCGACGCGCGCGCGGCGGGTGTCGGAGGGCTCGGGCGGGACGGGCGGGAGCCGGAACACCGCGACGAGCGCGGCGGTGAACAGCACCGCGTCGACGGTGTAGGCGAGGCCGAAGTCGATGGACGCGAGCGCTGCGCCGGCGAGCGGGCCGACCGTCAGCGCGGTCTGGAAGCCGATGGCTTGCAGCGCGTTGGCGGCGGGCATGAGCCGCGGCTCGAGCAGGCGCGGGATGATCGCGGACCGCGCCGGGGAGTTCACCGCGTTGGCTGCGGACTGCACGGCGGTCAGCCCGTACAGCAGCCCGACGTGCTCGTTCCCGAACCAGCCCTGCACGGCGAGCACCATGATCGCGGCCCAGGACACGAGGCTCGCGACGAGCGCGACCTGACGGCGGTCGTAGTGGTCGACGATCGCCCCGCCGTACAGCCCGAAGATCACGAGCGGGACGAACGCGAACATCCCCAGCACCCCGACGGACAGGGTCGAGCCGGTGATGTCGTAGACCTGCAGCCCCACGGCGACGACCGTCAGCTGCGTGCCGAGGTTGGAGACCGACAGCCCCCACCACAGCCTGCGGAACGCGGGACTGATCCGCAGGGGCGTCGTGTCGACGACGAGGGACCTCACTGCCTCACTGTAGGCGGCAGGTAGTCGAGGACCGTCGCGG
>NZ_LFKW01000103.1:5411-41610 GCF_001040865.1 Cellulomonas sp. A375-1
GACGGTGTACGTGCCCTTGGTCAGCGCCTTCAGCGAGACCGAGGCCTTGCCACCGGACAGCGGCGCGTAGATCGTGCGCCGGACCTTGCCGCTCTGCACCAGCTGGATCTTCGCCTTGCCCGTGGGGACCACGCCGGTCGTGGTGCGGACCGTGACCTTGAGCGTCGCGATGCCGGTCCCGGCCTTCAGGCTCGTGCGGCTCAGCGTCGTCGTGATGCTGGAGGAGACCTTGACGACCTTCGTCGTCCTGGTCGCCGACGACGCCTTGACGCTCGCGCTGCCCGAGTAGGCGACGGCCACGGAGTACGACCCGACCGCGAGTCGCGGCAGCGTCACCGAGGCCGCGCCCGAGGCCAGCGTCACCTTCTTGGTCGAGACCACCGTGCTGCCCTTGCGGACGGTGACCGTCGCGGTGCCGGTGACCTTCGTCGTGCCCGCGGTCACCTTGACCTTCACGGCGTGCGTGGCGCCGTACGTCACGGACGACGAGAGGGTCACGGCGGTCGTCGACGCGACGGGCTTCTTCGTCACGACCACCCGGTACGTCGCGGTCGTGCCGTCCTGCGCCGTCACCGTGATGACGTAGGTGCCGTCGGAGGCCTTCGGCGCGACGACGACGGTGGCGTCGGCGTCGGTCGCGACCGCGCGGACCACCGCGCTGCCGGACGTGGTCTGCACCGCGTACTGCCGCACCGCGGGGCTGAACCCGGGGAGCGCGACGCCGTCCACCGTGATCGACGCGAGCGTCGCGTCGGTGCGCGGCGCGACGACCGCCGCGCTGGCCGGCGTGGTGCGCACCGAGACGTGCCCGGCGGCGTCGGTCGCGGTGACCTCGGCGGTCACCGTCAGCCCCAGGTCGGCGGCCCGGACGACGAAGGTCGACCCGGTCGCCCCGGCCACCGGGTCGCCGTCGACGAACCAGCGGAACCCGGTCGCCGTCCACTCGGCACCGGTGGGCGCAGCGGTCAGCGTGGCGCCGACCCGCGCGGCACCGGTCAGCGCCGGCACCATCACGGTCTGCGGCGTCACGTGGCGCAGCGTCGGGCGGATGGTCTGGAACAGTCCGTTCGCGCCGATGGTGATCTGGTCGAGCTTCGTCTCGCGGTAGTACCCGGTGCGCTGACCGGCCGGGACGCTCTGGGCGAACCGGTGGTACGCGATGTACCAGTCGTCGGTGCCGGGGACGTTGAGGATCGACGAGTGCCCGGTCGCGTAGACGTCGAGCGCCGGGTCCTTGACGAGGATCTCGCCGCGGTAGGTGTACGGCCCGGCCATCGACGTCGCGGTCGCGTAGCCGACGCGGTAGTTCTCGCTGCCGGTGTCGTCGATCGAGTACGTCAGGTGGTAGGTGCCCTGGCGGTAGTTCATGAACAGGCCCTCGCGGAAGTTCGTCAGCCCGCGGATCGAGATCGCGGACGTCTTGAGCGAGGTCATGGAGTCGTCGAGCTCGGCGTAGTACGGCGTGCCGTTGCCCCACATCAGGTAGTACTTGCCGGTCTGCGGGTCCTGGAACGCCGCCGGGTCGATCTCCTGGCCGTTGCCGGTGGAGCCCTTGAGCATCGAGTCGCTCATCGCGGTGAACGGGCCCTGCGGGCTGTCCGCGATCGCGACCCCGATGTTCTTGGCGTTGTCACCGGGGTGGTGGCCCGAGAAGTAGAAGTAGTACTTCCCGTCGCGCTCGATGATCGTCGGCGCCCACGCGTTGCCGGTGGCCCACGGCACGTTGCCGTTCGCGCCGTCGAGCGTGAGGAAGGGCTCGGCCGCGCGGGTCCACGTGACCAGGTCCTTCGAGCTCCACGCGTAGAACGTGTTGCCGCCCCAGCCGGGCTTCCCGTCGGTGGTCGCGTAGATGTAGTACGTGTCGCCGAAGACCGCGATGTTCGGGTCGGCGTAGAAGTGGCCGCCGGTCGCGTCGACGAGCGCGGGGCCGTCGTTCGGCAGTCGCGTGGGGACTTGGAACGCGACGGGCGGCAGCGTGCGGGTGACGCCGGTGCGGTCGACGAGCGTGGCGGTGGCCGTGACGTCGATCAGCTCGTCCTGCTCGGACTGCGGGCGCGTGACCGTGCCGTCGGGCGCGACGATCCCCGCCACGTCGGCCGTCCACGTGACGCCCGGCGCACCGGGCAGCGACGCGGTGACCTGCGTGCCCGCGACCGCGGCGACGTCGGCCGCGAACGCCCCGGCGACCGTCGCGGAGTTCGAGCGGTACAGGTCGGCGACCTGCTCCGGGGTCAGCGCGGTCGCGTAGATGCGCGCCTGGGACACGCCCCCGACGTACATCGAGTCCGCGCCGTACGCCGAGCGACCGATCGTGTTGAGCGTCTGCGTCGCGAGCTCCGCGGGCGTGACGACCGAGGCGTTCGTCGTGGACGCGACCTGCTCGCCGTCCACGTACAGCGTGATCGTCGCCGGCGAGACCGAGCCGTCGATCGTCGCGGTGAGGTTGGTCCACGTACGTGCGGGGAGCACGGCCGGGTCCTCGGCGCTCTGCTCGGCCGTGTACGTGGTCGCGGTGATCTTGGTGCGCGCGTGGCCGTTGCCGGTCGTCGCGAACCAGTAGCCCTGCGTGCCGGTCCCGCCGATGTTCCACAGGAAGTTGTTGCGACCCAGCGAGACCGGGTCCGCGCTGGTCTCGATCGAGACGGTCGCGCTGCGGGCGCCGACGAGCAGGTTGTTCGGCAGGGAGACGTAGCTGCTGCCGTCCAGACGCAGGCCGTGCCCGCCGATCCAGGCGGCGTTCCCGACGACGGTCGCATCCGCGTCGTTGCCCGAGCCGTCGGCCGCGACGGTGCCGCTCGTCTCGTCGAACGCGTAGTGCGCGACGAGACGGTCGGCGCGCTGCGCGGGGACCGTGACCGCGTAGGTGGCCGCGTCGGTGAGCCCGCGCGTCGCGTAGCTCACCTGCAGGGTCACCAGGGCGTCGGGCTGGCCCGCCACGGGCCGCACGACGACACCGTTCGCACCGATCACGGCCGGGTCCGACGACGTGAGCGTGACACCCGGAGGCAGCGCCAGGCTGCGCGTCGCCCGGCCCTCGCCCGCCACGACCCGCAGCGCCTTCTCGACCTGCGCCCGCTGCGCGGCGAGCGCCTCGGCGGCCTGCTCGTCGGCGATCGCATCCGCCTCCGCGGCCGTCAGCGCGTCCGAGTAGACGCGCAGGTCGGCGACCTCACCGCTGAACCGCGCGTCGTCGGCGTACGCCGACCGGCCCAGGTAGTTGACCGCGTGGCTCCCGAACTGCCCCGGGGTCACGGTGACGTTCGTGGCCTGCGCGGCCTGCACGCCGTCGACGTAGAGCGTCAGCGTCTGGGAGTCGGCGTCCAGGACGCTCGTCATGCTGTACCAGGTGTTCGCGGCGAACGCGCTGGTCGCGCGCGCGTCCCGCTCGTTCTGCCAGTTGGTCGACGTGATCTTGGTGCGCGCCTGCCCGGTGTGCACCGCGCCGAACCAGTAGCCCGTCCCACCGCCCGACGCGCTCACGCCGACACCGCCGAACGTCCACACGAAGTTGTTCGCGAGGAACGCCGCCGCGTCCGCGCGCACCTCGACCGACACGCTCGCGCTCGTCGTCCCCGCGAGCAGCGACGGCAGGGTCACGTACGCGTCCGGCCCGAGCAGCAGCCCGCGCTCCCCCGCCGCGACCCGCCCGACGACGGTCGCGTCACGTCCGTTGCCGCTGACGTCCGGCACGGTCGACGAGCCCAGGTCCGCGAAGTCGTAGTGCGCCACCAGGGCGTCGGTGGGCGGCCCGGCGGGCTCGGCCGCGGTCGCGGGCATCGCGAGCCCGGCGATCACGAGCCCCGCGAGCGCGGCCGCGCTGGTCGTGCGGGTGAGGGTGGAGCGCATCGTCTTCCTCTCGTCGCTGCTGCGCACCGGTGACGTCACCGGCGCATGC
Source organism: Cellulomonas sp. A375-1 (assembly GCF_001040865.1). Classification (NCBI taxonomy): domain Bacteria; kingdom Bacillati; phylum Actinomycetota; class Actinomycetes; order Micrococcales; family Cellulomonadaceae; genus Cellulomonas; species Cellulomonas sp. A375-1. The sequence goes on from NZ_LFKW01000103.1 coordinate 9,307, forward strand.
CACAGGACGCGCTCGCGCGCGCCAAGGGGCGGCCGCCCCGGAGGTTTGCGGCCCTCCGGGGCGGCCGGGCGGGTCAGCGACCCGCAGGGTGAGCGCTGTGGGTCCGCGACGCGGTCGGCGGTTGCTCGCGCGCGCAGCGCTCGTGTGGTCCGTCGTGCTTCGTGGTTCGGGCTTCGTGGTTCGTGCTTCGTCGTGCGCCTGGTCGTGCGTGTCGCGTCGGGGGGCTGACCGTGCTCCTTCGCAACGGTCCGCGACGTCGTCGTCGGCTGTACCCGGGCAACTGTCGTCCGGTTGGCGGCGATGTTAGCGCTCACACGCCGCGAAGGGAAGGCCCCGCGCGCCGGCTGGGCCGACCGGGCGACCGTCTCCGGGCGCGGGACGCACGGACGGCAACTAGGGTCGGCTCTTTCGGGTGACCCGATCGTGGGGAGGTGGTCGTCGTGGGTACGAGAGCCGGGACGTTCGTCGTCGGAGTCGGCGTCGGGTACCTGCTGGGCACACGTCGCGGGCGCGAGCTGCTCGGCAAGGCGGGCGGCAAGGCGGGCGAGGTGTGGCGGCACCCGCGCGTCCAGGAGTACGTGCAGGACGTCGAGGTGCAGGCCAAGGAGTTCGCCAAGGCGCAGGGCACCGCCCTCAAGGACAAGGCGTTCGAGGCGGCCCGCTCGGCCACGGGGACGTCCGGCGACGATGCGCCGAGCGTGGTCGTCGAGCCGGACACGCGCTACGACATCTGAGCCACCGGCACCACGCGCGCGGGACTGCGGGGCGCGCTCCGTCTAGCGCGAGACGAGGGCGAGCCCGTACGTACGCGCCGCGGTGCCCGAGCGGACCGCGGCCAGGTCGTCCCCGTCCAGTGCCCGCTCCAGCGCCGCGTCGACGGCCGCCCGCGCGCGTCGGCCGGGATCCGCGAGCAGGCACACCGGCCAGTCGGAGCCGAGCATCAGGCGCTGCGGCCCGAACAGGTCGAGCGCGACGTCGACCACCTCGCGCACGTCGTCGGCGTACGACGGGCCGGGACCGTCGGTCGCGTACAGCCCGGACAGCTTCGCGACGACGAGGGGGTTGCGCGCCACCTCAGCGAGCGCGGCGCGCCACCGCGCGAGCCCGGCCCGGTCGCCGAGCACGGGCCCGCCGAGGTGGTCCAGCACGAGTCGCAGCCCGGGGTGACGCTCGCCGACCGCGGGCAGCACAGCAAGGGCGGCCGCACCGGCGGCCGGGTCCACCGCGATCGATCCCGTGACGAGGATGCCCCCGGAGCCGCCGAGCGTCGTGCCGTTCGAGGGCGCTCCTTGCAGGGGCGTGCCTTGCAGGGGCGTGCCGTCGACCGCCGAGCGAGCGGGCGCCCTGCGCACCGTCGTGCCGTCCGAGGTCACGTAGTCGTACGGCAGGTCGAGCCGCTCGAGGACCCCGAGCCCGGCGTCGGTCTCGGGCCGCAGCACCCAGCCCGGGTCGCGGCGGTGGTGCTGCAACGTGCGGACGCCGACGACGCGCGTGCCCGCCGCCGTGGCCATGCCCCGCGCGCGCTGCACCTCGTCCGCCACCTCGTCGGGCCGGTCCAGCGGCGCCCACACGACGAGCCCCGCGACCCGCGCCTCGTCGCGCGCGACCGACGCCATGACCTCGACGTCGCGCGGGTCGTCGCATGCCTGCACGAGCACGGCGCGCACGGGGTCGTCAGCCGTGCACCCGTCGTCCTCCTGCTCGTCGTCGAGGTGCGCCGCGAGGTCCGGGTAGGTGAACGCCCCCGTGAGCGGGCCCATCCGCGGGCGCAGCCACGGGTACCGCACCCACGCCGGGTCCCAGACCTGGGCGTGGGCGTCGATGATCACGGCACCACCTTGGCCGACTTGCCGCTTTTCGGGTAGAGGGTGGGGCCGACGGTCTCAGCGTCCTGCTGTCCGCGTGACCTGCGGCGCAGCAGGACGAGACCGAGCGTCCTACTGGCCGCGGTCGCCGGCGCGGCCGACGAGCACCGAGCACCGCGCGTGGTGCACGACCGCGGACGCGGTGGACCCCATGACCGCGCGGCGCAGGCCGCTCAGCCCGCGGGTCCCGAGCACCACGAGGTCCGGCTCGGTCTTCTCGATCATGCCGAGGATCGTCGGGCGCACGTCGAACGAGACCGTCATGGGGACGGCGCCGACGAGGAACGTCCGGACCTCCTGCGCGCCCGCCGCGCGCAGCTCGTGCGCGGCCTCGATCATCGCCGCGCGCGGGTCGCCCTGCGCGGTGTCGACGCCCATGACCGTCACCGCGGCGTCGCGCAGCAGCGGCAGGCTGCCGAGCGTGCGCACCGCGTCGAGCGCGTCGGGGGAGCCGTCGGCGCAGACCAGCACCGAGCGCACCGGCTCGGTCGAGCGCGCGATCAGCACGGGCGTGAGCGGACGGTGGGCGGAGACGAGCCACTCGGCGGTGCTGCCCAGGTGCAGACGCTTGAGCAACCCGTGCCCGCGCGGGCCGATCACGATCAGGTCGGCGTCGTCGTACCCGTCGAGGACCACACGCGGGTCGGCCTCGGCCAGCAGGTGCTCGACCGGGACGTCCGGCTCGGTCAGCGCGCGCGCCGGCTCGGGGTGCCAGGCGTGCGGTGCGGCCTGGTCGCTGGGCGAGCCGTCCTCGCGGGGTCGCGCGGTGATCGCGGTGACACGCCAGCCCGACCAGGGCTGTGCCGCGACCCAGGCCCACACGTCCGCCGCGGAGTCGGTGCGGTCGTCGCCGACCACCAGCCAGGGGCGAAGGTCATCGGGACCGTGCGTCGTCGCCTCGTCGGGACGAGGTGTCGTCGTGGGGGTGCTCATGGCCGCCACTCCTTCACGGGCAGCCGCGCCGCGGCAGTCGTCCAGTCGACGGCTCGGGACCGCCACGCGGGACTGCTCTCCCTTCGGTTGTACCTCCGGCCCCCGTGCCGGGTATGGGCCCTTCGGCCCGGTCCGTCCGCTCGCCTGGTGCGCGCCGGGCGACGGGCGCACCCTGAGGGCATGCCCCTCGAACACGGCTACGGCGTGCTGGTCGGCACCCTGACGTCCCACGAGCGCGACACCCCCGACAACCAGGGGCGGTGGTTCCACGTCAACCTGCAGGTGCAGACGCCGGCGGGCAGCTACCGGTGCGCGGTCGACGTGGACTCCGCGAAGTCCGCGATCGGGGTGCAGTGGCGCACGTTCGGCGTCTCGGCCCGGGATCTCGGGCCGGTCGCGACCATGACGCCCGGCTTCCACTTCCTGGCGAGCAACCCGACGAGCGGGGCCGTGGACCTCATCCGGCACCCCGCGTTCCGCCCCCGCGGCGGGTGCCTGTTCGTCACGGCACCGCCCGCGTGGCTGCAGGCGATCATCACGTGGCTCGCCGAGCACGCCTGGACCGCGGGCGACAACGTGGCCGCGGCCACCGCGCTCGAGTCGGTGCTGCAGGTCGGGGCGCGCACGCTCGTCTTCGGCGAGCCGTTCACCAGCGGGCTCGGCGTGCACAACATCCACCAGAACCAGGGCGACCCGGCCGGCTCGCAGTGGTGGGACGATAACGCCATCTGGCAGGACGGCGCGACGCTCGTGCTGCGCCCCGACGGCGGCTACGCCGTGTTCGTCTCGAAGTTCTCGTCGCAGTCCTCCGCGACGGACGCCGACGGCCACCCGCTCTGACGGGCCTTCTGCCCTGCCTGCGACCAGCTCAGACCGCCGCCCGACAGCGACACGCGACACACCCCGCTCACGCGCCGACGTAGGTCGCCAGGTGCTGGCCCGTGAGCGTCGAGCGGTCCGCGACGAGCGCCGCGGGGGTCCCCTCGAACACCAGCCGACCACCGTCGTGGCCCGCACCGGGGCCCAGGTCGATGATCCAGTCGGCGTGCGCCATGACCGCCTGATGGTGCTCGATGACGATCACAGACTTGCCGGAGTCGACGAGCCGGTCGAGCAGCGCCAGGAGCTGCTCGACGTCCGCGAGGTGCAGGCCGGACGTCGGCTCGTCGAGCACGTACACGCCGCCCTTGTCGCCCATGTGCGTCGCGAGCTTGAGGCGCTGACGCTCGCCGCCCGACAGCGTCGTGAGCGGCTGGCCCAGGCTGAGGTAGCCGAGCCCGACGTCGGCGAGCCGGTCGAGGATCGCGTGCGCGGCGGGCGTGCGCGCGTCCCCCGCGCCGAAGAACTCCTCGGCCTGCGTCACCGACATCGCCAGGACGTCGGCGATGTTCTTCCCGCCGAGCGTGTACTCGAGCACCGCGGCCTGGAACCGCCGGCCCTCGCACACCTCGCACGTGGTCGTGACGCCCGTCATCATCGCGAGGTCCGTGTAGATGACGCCCGCGCCGTTGCACGTGGGGCACGCGCCCTCGGAGTTCGCGCTGAACAGCGCGGGCTTGACGCCGTTCGCCTTCGCGAACGCCTTGCGGATCGGCTCGAGCAGCCCGGTGTACGTCGCGGGGTTGCTGCGCCGGGAGCCGCGGATCGCGGTCTGGTCGATCTCGACCACGCCCTCGCGCCGCGCGACCGACCCGTGGATGAGCGAGCTCTTGCCCGAGCCCGCCACACCCGTCACGACGACGAGCACGCCGAGCGGCACGTCCACGTCCACGCCCTGCAGGTTGTGGGTGCTCGCGCCGCGGATCTCGATCGCCCCGGTCGCGGTGCGCACCGTGTCCTTGAGCCGGGCGCGGTCGTCGAGGTGCCGACCGGTGAGGGTGTCGCTGCGCCGCAGCGCGTCGACCGTCCCCTCGAAGCACACCGTGCCGCCCTGCGTCCCGGCGCCGGGCCCCAGGTCGACCACGTGGTCCGCGATCACGATCGCCTCGGGCTTGTGCTCGACCACGAGCACGGTGTTGCCCTTGTCCCGCAGCTGCAGCAGCAGCTCGTTCATGCGCTGCACGTCGTGCGGGTGCAGGCCGATCGTCGGCTCGTCGAACACGTACGTGACGTCCGTCAGCGACGACCCCAGGTGCCGGACCATCTTGGTGCGCTGCGCCTCGCCCCCCGACAGCGTGCCCGCGGGGCGGTCGAGGCTGAGGTAACCGAGCCCGATGTCGACGAACGAGTCGAGCGTCTCGCCGAGCGAGGTGAGCAGCGGCGCGACAGTCCCCCACGGGATGGCGGAGCCATCCTTCCCGTGGGAGGTACCCCCAGGCTCGTCGAGCCCGCGCACCCACGACGCGAGGTCGTTGATCTGCATCGCGCACGCGTCGGCGATCGAGATACCGGCGATCTTCGACGAGCGCGCGCCCTCGTTGAGCCGCGTGCCGTCGCAGTCCGGGCACGTGGTGAACGTGATCGCGCGGTCGACGAACGCGCGGATGTGCGGCTGCATCGCCTCGCGGTCCTTGGACAGGAACGACTTCTGGATGCGCGGGATCAGACCCTCGTACGTGACGTTGATGCCCTCGACCTTGATGCGCGTCGGCTCCTTGCGGAGCAGGTCGTCGAGCTCGCGCTTCGTGAACTGGCCGATCGGCTTGTCCGGGTCGAAGTAGCCGCACTCGCGGAAGATGCGCCCGTACCAGCCGTCCATCGTGTAGCCCGGGATGGTCAGCGCGCCCTCGTTGAGCGACTTGCTCGCGTCGAACAGCGCCGTCAGGTCGAAGTCGGTGACGCTGCCCATCCCCTCGCAGCGCGGGCACATGCCGCCGATCTGCGAGAACTCGCGACGCTCGGTCTTCTTGCCGGACGCGCCCTCGATCGTGATCGCGCCCGCGCCGCTCACCGACGGGATGTTGAACGCGAACGCCTGCGACGAGCCGATGTGCGGCTGCCCGAGGCGGCTGAACAGGATGCGCAGCTTGGCGTTGACGTCGGTCGCGGTGCCGACCGTCGAGCGCGAGTTCGCCCCCATGCGCTCCTGGTCGACGATGATCGCGGTGGTCAGCCCGTCGAGCACGTCGACGTCCGGGCGCGGCAGGTTGGGCATGAATCCCTGCACGAACGCGCTGTACGTCTCGTTGATCATGCGCTGCGACTCCGCGGCGATCGTCGAGAACACGAGCGAGCTCTTGCCCGAGCCCGAGACCCCGGTGAACACCGTGAGCCGCCGCTTGGGCAGGTCGATGCTGACGTCCCGCAGGTTGTTCTCGCGCGCGCCGCGCACCCGGATCAGGTCATGGCTGTCGGCGGCGTGCCGCCCAGGGGCACCCTCGCTCGTCGTCGTTGCTGGCGTCATCGCTCGCGTCTCCCTCGCTGCGCACCTCCCGACGGAGGACCGGTCCGTCGGAGCCGGCGGTGGCTCGTCGTCGCGGCCACGCTAGCGCGCACGACCGACACGCGGTTCAAGGGCCACCTGGCCCCAGGGCGTGCCGCGGAGCGGGGCTAGCGACCCTCGGGCTCGTCGTGCCCGCGGTACTCGAACGAGCGCACGACGACGTCCCCGCGCTCGGCCACGACGCCCACCATGCGCCCGGTGAACCCGGCCGCGACCTCGGTGGACAGGTACCGGCCGTCGAGCCGCCCGAGCTCACGCCGCCCCGCCGCGCTCTCGACGCGCGCGACGACCTCGTCGGGCCCGCGCTGCGGGCTGAAGACCCCGAACGGCGAGGCACGGACCTCGAGCTCGAGCACGGCGTCGTCGTCCAGCGGCGCCTCGCCCAGCACGGAGGTGAGCGAGCCGATCCGGGCGACCGCCCGCACCGTCGACCCGTCGACCTCGAGGGTCACCGCGTGCGTCGCGTCGAGCCGGATCTCGAGCCCGCCCACGCCCGCGGACGCCTCGACGCGCGCGTGCGCGACCACCCGGTTGTGCTCCTGCCGCCGCCCGACGAACGTGCGCCCGCTCGTCGTCGCGGTCAGCCGCCACGTGCCGTCGCCGGCCGGACGCAGCACCTCGTCGGGGAACACGTGCGCGCCCACCCACTCACCACCGAGCTCGGCGCCCAGGTGCTCGCGCGCAGGCGCGATCGCGGCGGGCTGGATCGGGGTCGTCGGCACCGGCCAGCCGTCGCGCCACTCGACGTCCGCGGCGAACGTCTCGCGGCCCAGCACGTGCCACGAGGGGAAGTAGCCGCGCGGCCGCACGGCCAGGAAGACGATCGCCCACGAGCCGTCGGGACGCTGGACGAGGTCGGCGTGGCCGGTGCTCTGGATGCTCGCGTCGGTGCTGCGCGCGGACAGCACAGGGTTGGTCGGGCAGGGCTCCCACGGGCCCGACGGCGACGGTCCGCGCGCGATCGTCACCATGTGCCCGGCGGCCGTCCCGCCCTCCGCCGCGAGCAGGTACCACAGGTCCCCGACGCGGTAGAGGTGCGGCCCCTCGACGTGCGCGCCACCCGTGCCCGCCCAGGTGAGCTGCGGCTCGGTGAGCAGGTCACCGGTCACCGGGTCGAGCTCGGCCTGGCGCAGACCGGCGTCGCACCACGTGATCAGGCAGCGGCCGTCGTCGTCCCACGCGATGTCCGGGTCGATGCCGCCCGCACCCTCGATCCGCACCGGCTCGGACCACGGGCCCGCCGGGTCGTCCGCGGTCACCAGCAGGTGCCCGGGCCCGTCGGACACGTTCGTCGTGATCATCCAGAACCGGCCGTCGTGGTGCCGCAGCGTGGGCGCGTAGATGCCGCCGGACGGCTTCGCGTCGGCGACCCGCAGCTGCGACGGGCGCGACAGCGCGTGGCCGATCAGCGTCCACGTCACCAGGTCGTCGGACCGGAAGATGGGCACCCCCGGCGCGTACTCGAAGCTCGAGCACGCGAGGTAGTACGTCTCCCCCACTCGGCAGATCGAAGGGTCGGGGTGGAAGCCCGAGATCACGGGACGCGTCGGCATCGGCACGACGACGAGCCTGCCACGCCCGCCGCCGCACACCGGGCGGGGTTCCGGCGCGTCCGCACGACGATGCGCTCTGCACGGCCACGGCCCAGCGCGCGGCGCTGTCTATCGTTGCTTTTCGAACGATAGCGCCTAGGATCGCCGTATGAGCGTGGCGGTGACGACTGAGACGCAGGTGGGCACGGCCGTGCGCGCGCAGCGCCTGTCCCGCGAGCTCGACCAGCGCGACCTGGCCGAGCTGGCGGGAGTCGGCACGAGCGCAGTGCGCCGCCTGGAGTCCGGACAGGGGTCGACGATGCGCACGTTGCTCGCAGTCCTCGCCGTCCTCGAGATGCCCCTCACCCTGCCGACCGCCGAGCACCAGCCGCCCGTGAGTCGGCGTGTTCGCGGCAAGACCCACGGACGTCCCGCGCTGGAGCGCCGCGAGGAGAAGATCTCCCTGGAGCTGCACCGTGCGGTCGCGCGGCGGCTGCGCCACGACGGCCCGAGCGTGCGGGCCAAGGCGAGGGCGAACCTGCCGAGGATCGAGAGCAAGGTGCACGGGCGGCAGGCGGTCGACTGGGTCCGTCAGTGGCGCGACGCGCTCGACGGGCCGACGCATGAGCTCGTCGACCTGTTGGTACGTGAGGACGAGCACGGCATCGACATGCGCCAGGTCTCCCCGTTCGCCGGCGTGCTCAGCGACGACGAACGCACCGCAGCGATCCGCAAGGCCCGCCAGTGGTGAGCCGGTCCGATCTCGAGCACGCCATCCGCGCATCGACCAGGATCGTGCAGCAGAAGTCGGTCATCATCGTCGGCTCGCAGGCGGTGCTCGGATCTTGGGACGAGGATGAGCTGCCCGCCGAGGCCACCCTCTCGGTCGAGATCGACGTGTGCCCGATGCACGACGACGACGCGGAGTCCTTGGCAACCGAGCTTGACGCCCGGATCGGTGAGCTCTCGAGCTTCCACGAGACCCACGGCTTCTACATCCAAGGCGTCGGCCGACGCACCGCGCTCCTGTCAACCGCGAGAAGGACCACACCTATGTCGGGGCACTGATCCAGGCGCGGTTCGTCGATCCGAACACCGTCTGGGATCGAGTCACGGCGACCGACACCGACGCGCAGCGCATCGAGGCGGCGCAACGCTGGCTCCTTCAGCACTGCCAGGTCTGGCGCGCCACGGGCGAGGTCTCCCGGGCGCCGTCGCACGGCCCACGCTGAGGCCTTCGTCGCAGACCGCCGAGCGAGGTTCCACCGCAGGCTCGGGCGGGCAGCGGGCAAATCTGGGCGACGGTCGGGGTGTTGCGTGCCAGCATTCCTGGCGCCCCCGACATCAGATCGAAGAGAGCCCAGTGCCCGTGCGCGAGCCGTCGTCGCCTCGTCCTGCCCCGTTCAGCGCCTACACGACGCCCGAGTTCTGGGACGACCCGCACGTCTCGGCCCAGATGCTCGCGCTGCACCTCGACCCCGACGCCTCGCACCGGTCGGTCGAGCACGCGCGCGCCGTCGCTGACGCCGAGGGCCGGCCCGCCGAGTTCCGCGTCGCGAACTACCTCGTCGACGACCTCGGCCGCGAGCACGACGCCGCGCTCCTCCTCTACGAGGACTTCTGCGCCCTGAGCCCCGCGCAGCGCGGCGGGCTGCTGCGGCGCACGCGCGAGGCGCTGCGGCCCGGCGGGGCGTTCGTCATGGACGTCACGGCCGCGCCCCGGTTCGCCACCGAGCACCTGGGCGAGCGGCACGAGCGCGACCTCGACGGTGCGGGTGGAGAAACGCGCGCCAGGCGTGACCTTCTCCACCCACACCGTCGGTGGTCGGTCAGCGGGAGCTGAACGCCGCGTCGAACGCCGCCGACGGCGGGTCGAAGGCGTTGCGGCGGACGAACTCGAGGGCCTCGGGGGCGCCCACGAGGCGGTCCATCCCCGCGTCCTCCCACTCGACCGAGATCGGGCCGTCGTAGCCGATGGAGTTCAGCGCGCGGAACGCGGCCTCCCACGGCACGTCGCCGCGGCCGGTCGAGACGAAGTCCCACCCGCGGCGCAGGTCCGCCCACGGCAGGTGCGAGCCGAGCCGCCCGTTGCGACCGTTGCCGAGCCGGAGCTTCACGTCCTTGCAGTCCACGTGGTAGATCCGGTCGCGGTGCTCGAGGATGAAGTCGACCGGGTCGAGGTCCTGCCACATGAAGTGGCTGGGGTCCCAGTTCAGGCCGAACGCCTCGCGGTGGCCGATCGCCTCGAGCGTGCGCTGCGTCGTCCAGTAGTCGTACGCGATCTCGGAGGGGTGGACCTCGTGCGCGAACCGCACGCCGACCTCGTCGTACACGTCGAGGACCGGGTTCCAGCGGTCGGCGAAGTCCTGGTAGCCCGCGTCGACCATCGCAGCCGAGGCCGGCGGGAACATCGCGACGTACTTCCAGATCGACGAGCCCGTGAACCCGACGACGGTCTTCACGCCCAGCCTCGCCGCGAGGCGCGCGGTGTGCTTCATCTCCTCCGCGGCGCGCTGCCGGACGCCCTCGGCGTCGCCGTCGCCCCACACCTGGTCGGACAGGATGTCGCGGTGCCGCGCGTCGATCGGGTCGTCGCAGACCGCCTGGCCCTTGAGGTGGTTCGAGATCGCCCAGACCTTCAGGCCGTAGCGGTCCAGGATCGCGAGGCGGTCGGCGACGTACGCGTCGTCGTCCCAGCGCCACGGGTCCAGGTGGTCGCCCCAGCAGGCGATCTCGAGGCCGTCGTAGCCCCAGCCGGACGCGAGGCGCGCCACCTCCTCGAACGGCAGGTCGGCCCACTGGCCGGTGAACAGGGTGATCGGGCGGGTCATCGTCAGGCCTCCTGCGTCTCGATCGGGGTCCACGTGCTGTCGGCTGCCGCCGAGCGTTCGACGGCGTCCAGGACGCGCTGCACCTGCAGTCCGTCGGCGAAGGTCGGGGCCGGGTGGTCGCCGGCGGCGATCGCGCGGACCAGGTCGACGGCCTGGTGGGTGAACGCGTGCTCGTACCCGAGCCCGTGGCCCGCGGGCCACCACGCGGCGACGTACGCGTGCTCGGGCTCCGTCACGACGATCCGGCGGAACCCGGCGGTGACCGCAGGCTCGCTCGCGTCGAAGTAGTGCAGGACGTTCATGTCCTCGAAGTCGAACGCGAGCGAGCCCTTCGAGCCGTTGATCTCGAGCCGGATCGCGTTCTTGCGGCCGTAGGCGAACCGCGTGGCCTCGAACGTCGCGAGGCCGCCGCCGGACATGCGGGCCAGGAACACCGCGGCGTCGTCGACGGTCACCGGCCCGGTCGCGCCGGAGGACGACGACGAGCCGGACAGGCCCGTGAACTCGTCGGCCACCGGGCGCTCGTGGACGAACGTCTCGAGGATCGCGCTGACCCCCGTGACCTGCTCGCCCGTGATGAACTGCGCGAGGTCGACGACGTGCGCGCCGATGTCGCCCAGCGCACCCGAGCCTGCCTTCTGCTTGTCGAGACGCCAGGACAGCGGCACCGACGGGTCCGCGATCCAGTCCTGCAGGTACTGCGCGCGCACGTGCCGCACCTGGCCGATCCGTCCCTCGACGACGAGCGTGCGCGCGAGCTGGATCGCCGGGACGCGGCGGTAGGTGAAGCCGACCATCGCGACCTGCCCGGGCGCGGCGGCGGCCGCCGCGGCCATGGCCTCCGCCTGGGCGACCGTGTTGGCCAGCGGCTTCTCGCACAGGACGTGCTTGCCCGCGGCGAGCGCGGCCAGTGCGATCTCCTCGTGCGTGTCGCCCGGCGTGCAGATGTCGACGAGGTCGACGTCGTCGCGCGCGACGAGGGTGCGCCAGTCGGTGGTCGTCTCGCGCCAGCCGAGGCGCGCGGCGGCGGCGCGCAGCTCCGGCTCACGGCGTCCCGCGACCACCGCCATGTCGACCTCGAGCGGCAGGTCGAAGAACCGCGGCGCGGTGCGCCACGCGTGCGAGTGGGCGACGCCCATGAAGGCGTAGCCGACCATCCCGACGCGCAGGCGGGGTCGGGCGGTGCTCGGTGCGGTCACGGGTCCTCCTCAGGAGCCGGGGTGGGGCGGCCGGGTGCGGCCGCCCCACCGGGAGCGTCAGGACTCGAAGGCCGTCGGCAGGTACTGGTCGACGTTCTCCTTGGTCACGACCGGCGCGTACAGCTGGATCGTGCGCGGCACCTCGACCTCGACCAGGTCGCTCATCGACTTGCCCTGGACCAGGAGCCGCGCGAGCTTGATGCCGTCGGCCGCCTGCGTGGACGGGTAGATGACCGTGGCCTTGAGCACGGTGTCGTCGGCCTTGATGGCCTCCATGACGTTCTTCGACCCGGCGCCGCCGACCATGAAGAACTCGTCGCGGCCCGCGGCCTCGATCGCCGCGAGGACGCCGACGCCCTGGTCGTCGTCGTGGTTCCAGATCGCGTCGAGCTTCGGCGCGGCCTGCAGCAGGTTCGCCGCGGCGGCCTCGCCGCCCTGCACGGTGAAGTCGGCCGCCACGCGGTTGGCGACCTTGAGCCCGCACTCGCCGAGCGCGTCGGCGAACCCCTGGCTGCGGTCCTGCGTGAGCGGCAGCGAGTCGATGCCCGCGATCTCCGCGACCTTCGCGTCGGCCTTGCCGCCGAGCTGCTCGCAGATGAACCGGCCCGCGCTGATGCCCATGCCGTAGTTGTCGCCGAGCACGGTCGTGCGCGCCGCGGTCGGGTCGTCGAACTCGCGGTCCACGTTCACGACGACGATGCCCGCCTGCATGGCCTTGATCGCGACCTCGGTCAGCGCGGCGCCGTCGAACGGCAGCAGGACGATCGCGTCGACCTTGTCGTTGATGAACTGCTCGATCTGGCTGATCTGCAGGTTCACGTCGTTCGTGCCGTCGGCGACCTTGAGGTCGATGTCGGGGTACTGCTTGGCCAGGTCCTGCGCGGACTTGGTGATCGAGCCCATCCAGCCGTGGTCGGCGGCGGGGGCGGAGAAGCCGATCGTGACGGTGTCGCCCTTCTCGTCGTTCTCCCCGCCCGGCACGACGGCGGCCTGCGTGGTCGCGTCGTCGGTCTCCTGCGGCTCGTTGGACGTGCAGCCGGCCACGAGCAGCGACGCGGCGGCCAGCGCCCCGGCGGCGGCGACCCAGCGCCGGCTCAGACGTGCGGACATGACGATCCTCCTTGATCGGTGGTGCGCGAGTGGTGCGCCGGGCGGGAGCCGGCGCGAGCTGGGGTCGTGGCGAGGCGGCTACGTGCCGGCCCGGGAACGGTCGGCGAGCCGCTGCTGCAGCAGCACGGCGCCGACGATGATCGCGCCCTTGAACACGGACTGGGCGGAGATCGACAGGTTGTTCTGCGTGAACACGTTGGTCAGCGTCGTGAAGATCAGGACGCCCAGGACGGTGCCGACGATGCTGCCGCGGCCGCCCGCCAGGAGCGTGCCGCCGACGACCACCGCCGCGATCGCGTCGAGCTCGTAGAGCATGCCGTTGGTGGAGCTGCCCGCCGTGGTGCGGCCGAGCATCATGACGCCGGCGATGCCCGCGGCCAGGCCGGACAGCGCGAACAGGTACATGGTGTGGCGCTGGACCTTGATGCCCGCGAGACGCGCTGCCTCGGCGTTGCCGCCGACGGCGACCGTGCGGCGCCCGAAGGTGGTGCGGTTGAGCAGCACCCACCCGGCGACGGACACCACGGCGAAGATCCACACGAGCACCGGCACGCCGAGCGGGTCCGCGCGGAAGAAGTCGAGGAAGTCGCGCACCCGCACCACCTGCGTGCGGCGGTTCGCGATCACCTCGGCCAGGCCGCGCGCGGCGACCATCATGGCGAGCGTCGCGATGAACGAGACGACCTTGCCGTACGCGACGAGGACGCCGTTGATCAGCCCCGCCCCGACGCCCACGCCGAGCGCGACCAGCACCATGACGATCCAGTGCGAGTCCTCGGCCATGGTCTGCGTCGCGATCGTCGACGCCCACACCGAGGCCAGGCCGAGCACCGAGCCGACGGACAGGTCGATGCCGCCGCCCGTGATGACGAACGTCATGCCGATCGACAGCACGCCGAGCACGGACGCGAGCCGCAGGATCGTCAGGAGGTTGTCGAGCGTGGCGAACCGGTCACCCGCGGTGATGATCCCGACGAGGCAGATCGCCACGAGCGCGATCACCAGCCCGAGGTTGCGACCCGCGGGGCCGTGCAGCAGGCTGCGGCGCCGCCGTGGCTGTGATCCCGGGGCCGACGCCACGGTGCCCGGGGCGGGCGCGTCGCTCGCGGCGACGTCGTGCTCGCTCATGCGGCACTTCCTTCCATGACGAGGTCGAGCACGCGGTGCTCGTCGATGTCGGTGGCGGGCCCGGTGTGGACCACCCGCCCTTCGGAGACGACGAGGACGCGGTCGGCCAGGCCGAGCACCTCCTCGATCTCGCTCGAGACGACGACGACCGCCGTCCCTGCCGCGGTCAGCTCGGCGACGAGCGCGTAGATCTCGGCGCGCGCGCCGACGTCCACGCCGCGCGTGGGCTCGTCGAGGAGCAGCACGCGGCAGCCGTGCACGAGCCAGCGCGCGAGCACGATCTTCTGCTGGTTGCCGCCGGACAGCGTGCGCGCGTGCCGGGTCACGTCCGCGGGCCGCACCTCGAGCGCCTCGACCTGCGCGCGGGCCTGCTCGCGCTCGGCGTTCTCGTCCAGGAAGCCGCCGCGCGCGGTGCGGGTGAACGTCGAGAGCGTGACGTTGCGGTAGACCGGCTCGTCGAGCAGCAGCCCCTGGCTCTTGCGCTCCTCGGGGCACAGCCCGATCCCGGCGGCGACCGCGTCGGCGACCGATCCGGTCCGCACGCGCCTCTCGCCCACCCGCACGGTCCCGCTCGTCGCGCGTCGTGCGCCGAACACGGTCTCGAGGATCTCGGAACGGCCCGAGCCGACCAGGCCCGCGAGCCCGACGACCTCGCCGGCCCGCACCGAGAACGACACGCTCTCGAACGCCCCGCGCAGCGCGAGGTCGGCGACGTCGAGCACCACGGGCGCGTCGGCGGCGACCGGGACGCGCCGCGGGATCGCGTACTCGACCGTGCGGCCCGTCATGAGGCGGATGAGGTCGGGCGTCGGGGTCGTCGCGGGCAGGCCCGAGGCGACGGTCCGGCCGTCCTTGAGCACCGTGATCCGGTCGCCGATCTGCCGGATCTCCTCCAGGCGGTGCGAGATGTAGACGACCGAGACGCCCTGCGCGGTCAGGTCCCGCACCACGCGGAAGAGGTTGGCGACCTCCTCGGAGTCGAGGACCGCCGAGGGCTCGTCCATGACGATCACGCGCGCGTCGTGCGACAGGGCGCGCGCCATGCTGACGATCTGCTTGCCCGCCGCGGACAGCCGCCCCACCTCGCGGTGCGGCGGGATCGAGGAGTGACCCAGCCGGGCCATGAGCTCGCGCGTGCGCTGCGTCGCCTCCCGGCGCCGCGTGAACCCGCCGCTCGACAGCTCGTGGCCCAGGTAGATGTTCTCGGCGACGGACAGGCCGTCGACCACGTCGAGCTCCTGGTACATCGTCGCGATCCCGAGCCGCAGCCCGGCGACCGGGTCCGCGATCGTCACGACCTCGCCGTCGACGACGATCTCGCCCGCGTCCGGCTGGTGCGCGCCCGCGAGCACCTTGATGAGCGTCGACTTGCCCGCGCCGTTCTGGCCGAGCAGGCAGTGCACCTCGCCCGCCCGGACGTCGAGCTCGACGCCGTCGAGCGCGCGGGCGCCGGGGAACTGCTTGACGATCCCCCGCATGACGAGAAGCGGAGCCTCGGGACGCGGCGCTGCGTCCGGTGCGCCCGGGATCGGGCGGTCTGCGTCGACCATGAGGATGAACGTAGGGTCACTTCTGCTCAGCGTCAAGCAAAAGTTGCCTATTGCGGATCAGAGTTGCACGATTGCGATCCACAGAAGCGGTGCCCTTAGGCGCGCACGCCAGGACGAACGTGCCGCCGACCTGCTGAAACGGAGTGGTTCACTGTGCGCATGGACGAGCAGACCCGCGCGCCGCGTCCCAGCGGCACGGGCGAGCTGTTCCAGCTCCTGCGCGACGGGCAGCCCCGGACCCGGTCCGACCTCGCGTCCGTGACCGGCCAGTCACGCTCGACGATCGCGACGCGCGTCGACCTGCTCCTCTCGTCCGGCCTGGTCAGCCCGGCGGGTGAGGCGTCGTCGACCGGCGGCCGCCCGCCCGCCACGTTCGCGTTCAACCCCGCCGCGCGGGTCGTCCTGGCGGTCGACCTGGGCGCCACGCACGCGCGACTGGCCGTGACCGACCTCGCGGGCACGGTGCTGGCCGAGCACGGCGAGCCGATCTCCATCGGCGCGGGACCGGCCGTGGTCCTCGACCGCGTCGTCGAGATCGGCCTGGACCTGCTCGTGGCCGCCGGCCGCCCGCAGAGCGACCTCGTGAGCGTGGGCGTCGGCCTGCCCGGGCCGGTCGAGCACTCGACCGGCCGTCCGATCAACCCGCCGATCATGCCCGGCTGGGACGACGCCGACGTGCCCGGCCTCCTGCGGTCCCGCCTGCACGTCCCGGTGCTCGTGGACAACGACGTCAACCTCATGGCGCTGGGTGAGCACACCTCGCAGTGGCGCGGCGTGGACCACCTGCTCTACGTCAAGGTCGCGACCGGCATCGGCGCCGGGATCATCTCCGACGGCGCGCTGCGGCGCGGTGCGCAGGGCGCCGCGGGCGACCTCGGGCACGTCGCGGTCCCGGGCGGGCAGGACCGGCCGTGCCGGTGCGGCAACACCGGCTGCCTCGAGGCCGTCGCGAGTGGTCCGGCGATCGCCGGCGAGCTGCGGGCACGGGGCCTGGACGCGACGACGAGCGCCGACGTGGTCGCCCTCGTGCGCGCCGGCGACCTGACCGCGAGCCACGCGGTGCGCGACGCCGGGCGCAGCATCGGCGGCGTGCTGGCCGCGTGCGTGAGCCTGCTCAACCCGTCCGTGATCGTCGTCGGCGGGCAGGTGGCCGAGGCCGGCGAGCACCTCATCGCGGGCATCCGCGAGGTCGTGTACCGCCGCTCCCTGCCGCTCGCGACCCAGCACCTGCGCATCGTCGCAACCCGGACCGGCGCCGAGGCCGGCGTCCTGGGCGCGAGCGCCATGGCGGCCGAGCACGTGCTCTCGGCCGCCGCGATCGACACCCTCATCGCCTGACCCGTCCAGAGAGATGGCCGCCTGCCTCGTCCGGGCACCTATACATAGTGTGTATACGTGGTGTGTATAGTCGCCCCGTGAGCATCGCACCCGCCCTCCTCGGGCTCCTGCAGACCGGGCCTCGGCACGGCTACGACCTCAAGCGCGCCTACGACGAGCGCTTCGGCCACGACCGCCCGCTCGCGTACGGCCAGGTGTACGCCACGATGGCCCGCCTGCTGAAGAACGGGCTCGTCGAGGTGGAGCTCGAGCCTGGCGACGGCCCGGACCGCAAGCGCTACGCCATCACCGACGCCGGGGTCAGCGACGTCGAGCAGTGGCTGTCGCGCCCCGAGAAGCCCGAGCCGTACCTGCAGAGCACGCTCTACACGAAGGTCGTCCTCGCGCTGCTCACCGGGCACGAGCCGACCGACGTCCTGGACACGCAGCGCGCCGAGCACCTGCGCCTCATGCGCGAGCTCACGCGCCGCAAGGCCGAGGGCGACCTCGCCGACCAGCTCGTGTGCGACCACGCCCTGTTCCACCTCGAGGCGGACCTGCGCTGGCTCGAGCTCACCGCCGCCCGCCTCGACCAGCTCGCCGCCTCGGTGCGCGCGTAGCCCACCCGACCACCAGCACGCGCTCGAACCCGCACCCACTCCAGGGGGATCTCGTGACCACCGCACCAGTCACCACCGGCCCCGGCGCCGTCATCCCGTCGTCCGGACCGCTGCTCGTCGCTCGCGACCTGCACGTCGAGTTCGGCCCGACCACCGCGCTCGCCGGCGCCTCGCTCGAGGTCCACGGCGGCGAGGTCCTCGCGCTCATGGGGCCCTCAGGCTCGGGCAAGTCGACCCTGCTGCACTGCCTCGCGGGCATCCTGCGACCGGACTCCGGGACGGTCGCGTTCGACGGCCGCGACGTCACCGCGATGTCCGACGCCGAGCGCAGCGCGCTGCGCCGCTCCGAGTTCGGGTTCGTGTTCCAGTTCGGCCAGCTCGTCCCCGAGCTGACGTGCGTGGAGAACGTCGCGCTGCCGCTGCGCCTGGCCGGCGTCACGCGCCGCGACGCGCACCGCACCGCGCGCGAGTGGCTCGACCGGCTCGAGGTGCCCGACATCGCCGACAAGCGACCCGGGCAGGTCTCCGGCGGCCAGGGGCAGCGCGCCGCGGTCGCCCGCGCGCTCATCACCCGGCCCCGCGTCGTGTTCGCCGACGAGCCCACGGGCGCGCTCGACTCCCTCAACGGCGAGCGCGTCATGCAGCTCTTCGTCGCCGCGGCCAAGGACACCGGTGCGGCCGTCGTGCTCGTCACGCACGAGGCGCGCGTCGCCGCGTACTCCGACCGTGAGGCCGTCGTGCGCGACGGTCGCGTGCGCGAGCAGGTGCCCGCATGACGCCCGGTCGCAGCAGCGCGCCGGCCGACCTCGCGCTCGGCGTCCGCATGAGCGTGAGCGGCGGCCGCTCCGGCTGGGCCAGGCTCGGACTCATCGCGACCGGCCTCGGGATCGGGGTGGCGATGCTCCTGCTCGTCGCGTCGTTGCCGACGATCCTCGACACGCGAGCAGAGCGCGATGCCGCCCGCTCCCCCGGCACCGAGGTCGTCGAGCCGGGCGACGACACGCTGCTCGTCAAGCGGTTCGCCTCGGACGTCGCGGCCGACCTCGTCGTCGGCTACCTGGTGCAGCCGGAGGGCGCGAACGCCCCGCTGCCACCCGGCGTCGACCGCGTCCTCGCGCCCGGCGAGGCGCTGATGTCGCCCGCGCTGCAGCGCGTCCTGGACTCGCCCGAGGGCGAGCTCCTCGACGGGCGCTGGGGCGACCGGGTGGTGGGGACGATCGCACCCGAGGGCCTCGTCGGGCCGCAGGAGCTGCGCGTCTACGTGGGCACGGACCAGCTCACCGGCGACAACGCGCAGCGCATCAGCGACTTCGGACGCGCCGTGCGCGACGACGGGGCGGACGCGACGACGATGCTCATGGCGCTCGTCGGACTGACCGGCCTGCTCGTCCCCGTCGCCGGCTTCATCGCGACCGCTGTGCGGTTCGGCGGCGAGGCGCGCGACCGTCGTCTCGCCGCCGTCCGCCTCGCGGGCGCCGACGCTGCGACCACGGGACGCATCGCCGCGGGCGAGACCCTCGTCGGAGCGGTCGGCGGCCTGCTCGTCGGCGGGTTGCTGTTCCTGGCGCTGCGCGCGGTGGTCCCGCCGCTGGTCCCGTCGTCGCTGACCTTCCACGGCGCCGACCTGCGGCCCGTGCCGGTGCTCGCCGCGCTGGTGGCCGTCCTCGTCCCCGTCGCGTCCGTGCTCGTCACGCGGTCCGCGCTCAAGCACGTCATCGTCGAGCCGCTCGGCGTCGTCCGGCGCAGCACGGTCGTCCACCGGCACCTGTGGTGGCGCGTCGCGGTCCCGGTCGTCGGGCTCGCGCTCATGCTGACGCCGCTGCTCAGCGGCGGGACCGGCTCCTTCGGGGACTCCCAGGGTCTCGTGCTGCTCGGGATGGTGCTGCTCCTCGTCGGCGTCGCGCTCCTGCTCCCCTGGCTGCTCGACGTCACCGTGCGCCGGCTGCGACCCGGGGCGCTCTCGTGGGACCTCGCGCTGCGTCGTCTGCAGCACGAGAGCGGCACGGCCGTCCGGGCGGTGTCCGCGGTCGTCGTCTCGGTCGCCTCGCTCGTCGCGGTGCACGGGTTGCTCGGCAGCGAGACGGGGACCCCGGGTTCCGAGGACGGGCGGTTCGAGGCCGTCGTGTACGACGACCTCCCGGGCTCGGACGGTTCCCACTGGGCGTCCGCGCTCGCCGGCATCGAGGGCGTGCAGGGCATCGAGACGCGCGTCATGACGTCGGCGGACCCCGTCGACGGCGGCGAGCCGATCGCCCTCGTCGTCGGCAGCTGTGCCTCCTTCACGGACACGACCGGTGCGACCGCCTGCACCGACGGCGACGTCATGCTCGTCGCACCTCCCGACGCCCAGGCGCCCGCACCGGGCACCACGTACGTGCTGGGCGCGCCCGGCTCGGGCGCGTCGACCTGGTCCCTGCCCGCGGACGTGGCCACCGTCGCGCCCGAGTACCCGGACAGCGCGCCCTGGCTGTTCGTCACGCCGCAGGCGCTCGGCGACGCGGTCGTCGTGCCGTCCGGCGACTACGACAACGCGATCGTGACGATCGCGCTCGACCGCGCCACGCCCGACGTGACCGCGCACCTGCAGACCGCGATCGCGCAGATCGACCCGACGGCCACCGTCATCATCAACGACCCCGAGGCGACCAGCTCGATGGTCACGGGCATCCGTCAGGGGCTGATGCTGGGCACGGTCGCGCTGCTCGCGGTCGTCGGCGCGAACCTGCTGGTCACCACGGCCGAGCAGCTGCGCGAACGCCGACGCCCGCTCGCGGTCCTCGCCGCGTTCGGCGTCCGCCGCCGCGTGCTGGGGCTCTCGGTGCTGTTCCAGGTCGCGGTGCCCGTGGTCGTCGGGCTCGCGCTCGCGGTCGTCGTCGGCAGCGGCCTGGCCGTGATCCTGCAGGCCGGCGCCGACCTGCCGGTGAGCCTGGACCTCGCGGGGATCGGCGTCACCGCGGGCGGGGCCGCCGCCGTGGTCCTTCTCGCGACGGCGGCGCTCCTGCCGCTGCTCGGGCGGGTCACGCGCCCCGCGGGCCTGCAGGGCGAGTGACGCACCCTGCCCGTGAGCGTGCTGGGGGCGCTCACGGGCAGGTCGTCATGGTGACTTCCGTACCGGCTACGGATGCCGCGGGGCACGCCCGGCGGTCAGGCTGGGCCGGTCCCGCGAGTCGACAGCCCGGAGGGCACGGATGGATCGGCAGCACGTCAGGGCGCGCGCGCAGGCCGCCGCGTCCGCGCTGCCCGTCCCACGACGCTCGTCGGAGCCGAGCCCGAAGGCGCCGCTGCTCCCCGCCCCGCTCCCCCTGTCCGCGGGCGCCACGAGCGCCCCGGCACCGGCGACGCCCGGCGGGCTCGGGGTCCTGCGCCGCTACACCGACCGCACGCCGTCGGCCGCCGCGCCGCCCGAGCCGCTGCCGATCATCCGCCGCGCACGCACCAAGCGGACCTCGAGGAAGCACTTCTCGGGGGGCGTGCGCAAGCACCGGCGGTCGAAGGCCAGCCGCTTCGACATGACCAGCGGCACGCGGTACGCCACCACCGACCGCACGCTCACGCTGAGCCAGCGAGCCTCCGGCGGCTTCAAGCCCGACGCGCACACGACCAGTGAGGACTTCCGGTTCCGCTCGAACCCGACGACGGTCGGCGTGAGCTCGGGGTACCACGAGGCAGCGGTCACCACCGACACCTTCACGTTCTTCCGCAACGCCGACGACCAGGGCGACGGCACCGCGCAGCTCCCGGCCACGGCCAACACCGCTCCGCTGCAGGCGCTGCAGGGTGCGATCGTCGACAAGAGCGTGCTCGACTTCCTGCTGGGCGCGGCCGACGGGTTCCGCACCGACACCGCCCTGACGATCCTGTCCGCACCCGACGGCGAGCCGGCCGGCCACTCCGGCTCCGGGATCAGCCAGTCCGGCCAGAGCGCCGCGCACGACCTGGTGCGCGAGGCGTGCGCGCGCGTCCTGCAGGATCCCGACACCGCGAAGGTGTCCCGCCAGGCCGTCACCGTCGCCCTCGGCGCCTACGTCGTCGGCTCGATCGCGCCCGGGGAGGTCGCCAGGCTCGTCTCGACCGACACCCTCAAAGCGGGCCCGGCCGCGATCGCGACCTGGGAGACGCGGCGCAACGAGGCCAAGGCCCGCGTCGAGGGTCTGTTCGCGACGCTGTCCGACGACGAGAAGACCTACGTCCAGCGGCACTCTCAGGCCTTCCTGACGTCCGCCGACCCGACGGGCGGGCGGCACCTCGGCCAGAACACCAAGCCCGCCTTCAAGCGCGCCACGTCGCTGCCACGCCTGGAGACCAACCACGGCACCGAGGTCTCGGGCGGCAAGTACGACCAGACGCGCGGCAACGAAGCCACGTCCGCTCCCTCGTTCGCCTCGGCGTCCGACGTCGGCGTCTACGTCACCCAGCCCTTCCGCCTCGACCGCTAGTAACCGACACGGCACCACCGGCATCAGTGGGCGAGCTCTCTCGGGTTCGTGTTCGTCGAGCACGCTCATCGTCCTGCACCGGACAGCGTCGCACCGGAGCGTCCTGAATGACGGTGCGGCCCGCGCGCTCCGTGCGGGACCATCGGCCCTCGTCGTCGTCCTCGCGCACGTGAGTCAATGGGCGGCGTCGCGTCGTCGACGGAGGAGATCGCATGCCCACGGCCGCCCCGGCCGCCGCCACCGCGCGCCGGTCAGGTCGCGCGGGTGCCGTGATGCGGTTCGGCGCCACCGGCGCGTCCGCCGCGCTGCTGTACGGCGTCGTCGCGCTCTCGCTCGGGACCGCCTACCGGTGGCCCGCGCAGGTCTCCCACCTCGCCGCC
Source organism: Cellulomonas sp. A375-1 (assembly GCF_001040865.1). Classification (NCBI taxonomy): domain Bacteria; kingdom Bacillati; phylum Actinomycetota; class Actinomycetes; order Micrococcales; family Cellulomonadaceae; genus Cellulomonas; species Cellulomonas sp. A375-1. The sequence goes on from NZ_LFKW01000103.1 coordinate 31,590, forward strand.
ACGGCGGCCTCGACCGTCCTGGCCAGCTCGCTGCACCGCCGGTTCACGTTCCGCGCGACCGGGACGGCGTCGTGGCAGCAGGGGCAGACGGTCGGGGCGATCACAGCGGTGGTCGGGCTCGCGATGAGCACGCTCACGCTCGACGTGTGGCGGCACCTGGCCCCCGAGGCGGACCGGCTCAGCGGGGTCGTCCTGGTCTACGCGGTGAACGCGCTGATGGGTGTCGTCAACTTCCTCGTGCTGCGGCGTGCGCTCACGGGGCCGGCGCGCGGCGGCGCCGTTCGCGTCGCTTCCCTGCGCATGCGGTGACTCGCGTCCGTCGATGTGTACAGATGTGCATATCAACACCTAGCATGGGCTCCGTGACCCACGACTACTTCGCCGACGACCCACGCACCAACCGCGAGCGCATGCTCGCCGGGGACCTCTACATCGCCGACGACCCCGACAGCGAGCGCATCGCGCGCGAGGCGCTGCGCCTCTCCGACGCGTACCACCGCGCCGAGGTCGTCGGCGACCCGGACGCGCGCGAGCACCTCGTCGCACTGCTCGGCTCGCTCGGCGAGGGCGCGTACGTCAAGCCGCCGCTGTTCGTGGACTACGGCGAGAACCTCCACATCGGGGCGCGCACGTTCGCCAACTACAACCTGACGGCGCTCGACGTCGCGACCATCACGATCGGCGAGGACTGCCAGATCGGCCCGAACGTGCAGCTGCTCACGCCGACGCACCCCGTCGCGCCGCAGCCGCGCAAGGACAAGCTCGAGGCCGCCAAGCCCATCACCATCGGCGACAACGTGTGGCTCGGTGGCGGCGTGATCGTCTGCCCCGGCGTGACGATCGGCGACAACACCGTCGTCGGCGCGGGGGCCGTGGTCACGCGCGACCTCCCGGCGAACGTCGTCGCGGTCGGCAACCCCGCGCGCGTGGTCCGCGAGATCACGGATCAGGGCTGACGTGACGAACCCACCGGACCGGCGACGGCGCCGGTTCGACCCGGACCGCCGCGCCCGCATCATCGACGCGTGCCTCGCGGTCATCGGCGAGGTCGGCGTCGCGGGGGCGTCCAACCGGCGCATCGCGGCCGCCGCCGACGTCTCCCTCGGGTCGATGACGTACCACTTCGCCGGGACCGACGAGCTGCTGCGCGAGGCGTTCGGACGGTTCGCGCGGCACGTCAGCGACCGGTTCGAGGATCACCTGGCGCGGGCCACGGACGCCGACGAGGCACGACGAGCCGTGGTCGACCTCATCACCTCCGACGTCCTCGTCGACCCCCGCGAGCTCGTCCTGACGCACGAGCTGTACACGCTCGCCGCACGCGACCCCGGCTACCGGGAGCTCACGCACGCGTGGATGGCGCGCAGCCGGCACGCGCTCGAGCGGCACTTCGACCCCGCGACGGCACGGCTGCTCGACGCGCTGATCGAGGGCCTGACGATCCACCGCGCCCTGGACACCGAGGCGCACGACCCCGACGAGGTCCGCCGCGCGGTCCACCTCGTGACGCGCCCTCTGGCTGGCACCCCGCCGACGCCGACCTGACCGACCGAGTACCGCACCACGCTGCACTACCGCCGCTGGTGCTGCGCCGTGGGGCTCAGTGCGACATGCCGTCCATGAGGGACCCGTCGTCCATCGTGTGGGTCGGGTCCCAGCCCAGCACGGTCGGGTCGAGCATGCCGACGATCATCGCGACGTGCGCCACCACCAAGAACACACCGACGAACGTCGCGTGCAGCTTGAGCCAGCGCTGCTGGTCCCAGCCGGCTCCGACGACCCGCGTCTCCATCAGGCTGATCCCGTACAGCGGGACCAGGCCGAGCAGGTAGAAGCTGACGGCGATGACGTCGGCCGGGCCACGCCAGCCACCGTCCGCGGTCAGCGGGATGACCGCGTGCTTCATGAGGTAGACGAAGACCCCCAGGAAGTAGAACCCGGCGATCAGCCCGGCGTAGCGGTTCGCCGCGCGCACGGCACGGCCGGCGCGGGCGGGGCTGAACAGGATCACGAGCTCGGTCACCGCGATCGTCTCCGCGCAGATGACCGGGACCGCCATGAACAGGAGCAGGTTCCACGGCTGGTTCGCCGCGAGCAGACCCATGTAGTGCGTGCCGCCCATGTCCTGACCCGCCGGCCAGGCGGGGAGCGCCAGCGCGACGACCACGACGAGCAGGCTGAGCGCCGCGACGACCGCGAGGCGCAGGGTGCGGCCGCCGACGACCGTGTCGGGCGTACGTGGGGTGCGGGGACGGGTGGTGGTGTCGGTGGCGACCATGCGGGGCTCCTCCGTGACATCGCCGGACCGTCCGGCGCAGGACCACCGTTCTGCACGCCCGGATCGGTTCGCCTGAGATCTGATGAAGGTTCGATCAAGGCTCGTCCTGCGGGCGCCGTCGCCCAGCGCCGGGGGACGAACGACCTACGGCACCCCTTCGTCACCCGGTCGGCCGACGGTCCCGTCACCGTCAGAGCCCGCCCAGCAGGTTGGTCATCTCCGCGATCTCGGCGGTCTGGGCGTCGATGATCGTGCGGGCGAGAGCGAGCGCGTCGGCATTCCGACCGCGCGCGAGCTCCGCCTCCGACATCTCGATCGCACCCGCGTGGTGCGCGATCATCAGCTTGAGGAACCGCCGGTCGAACCCGACCCCCGACTGCCGCTCGAGGTCGGTCACCGCGCCGGCCTGGTCCATGCCGTCCATGTCCATCCCGCGATGGTCCATCCCGGCGTGGCTCATGTCGGGCGGTCCGGGCTCACCCCAGGCCCGGAGCCACGCCGTCATCTGGTCGATCTCGGGCTGCTGGGCGGCGGCGATCCGCTCCCCGAGCGCCTTCACCTCGGCCGTGGAGGCGGCGTCGATCGCGAGCTCGGCCATCTCGATCGCGCCCTCGTGGTGCACGATCATCATCTGCGCGAACTGCGCGTCCGCGGCGTTGCGCGTGGTGCTCGCGGCCTGCGACGAGACGGTCGTCACCCGGTCCGGGGAGAGCGCACCACCGGCGTCGCTCGTCGCGCACGCCGTCAGCGTCACGGTCAGGGTCAGAACGGCCGCCGCGGCCGCCAGGCGTCGGGACATCGTCTTCTCCTCGGATGGTGTGCGGGTGGGTGATGGTTCACAGACGGCTGGTGACCTCGTCGAGCAGGTCATCGGGTGCGAGCCACATCGACGGGTAGTCGCCCTGCCAGACCTGGTTCCCGTCGGCGTCGACGAGCACGAAGCCGTGACCCGGCAGGCCCTCGTGCATGCCGGTGCCGAGGGTGCCGTACGCGTCGGAGACGGTGCCGTCGTCGATCAGGAACGGGGCCTGCACCCCGAGGCGCTCGCGGTCGGCGTTGATCTGCTCGGCCGTGTTCATCACGATCGGCAGGACCGTGATCCCCGCCTCGGCGAACCGCGCGTCCTTCTCGATCGCGCCCATCTGCGTGAGGCAGGCGTCGCACCCGGCGCCCTCGTTGAAGTACAGGACGACCGGTCCGCCGCGGAAGTCCGCCAGGGAGACTGTCGACCCGTCCGAGGCGGGCAGCGTGAAGCCGGGTGCGACGCGCACGTCGTCGGAGACCGTGGGACGTGCGGACATCAGGCCCGCGGTCACGAGCACGCCGACGACGAGGACGGCCAAGCCCCAGACGGTCCGCGTGCGCCGGCGGTGGTGTCGCGCGTCGGCGGACTGCTGGGCGCGGACGGCGTCGAGGGTGCTCTCGCGCTGGCGACGGACGGCGGTGCCGGAGGTCATGACGGTGCTCCTTGGCTGGTGGCGGAGGCGGGCTCGTGGTGGCAGACGGGGGCCGCCGAGCGGTCGGCGGGGTGGACGTCCTGGTCGTCCGGGTCGCCCAGGTCTCCCCCGTCGACGGCCGTGGCGCGCGTCCCGCGGTCGGTGAGGGTCGCCCACACGAAGGCGCCGGCGACCGCGAACAGCGCGATCGCGAGCACCGGCTCCGGCACCGGTGAGAGCCAGTCCTGCACCCGGCCGAAGACCGTGGTGAGCGTGCGGCTCGCAGCGTCCTGGATCGGGGTGCCGCCGCTCATGTCCTTGCGCCACGCGAGCGCGATGACCGCGACGCCCATCAGGGCGAACCCGATCGCGACCGCGACGTTCAGGCTGTTCGTCACCAGGGTGCGACCTGCGACGGACAGGCGCACCACCTTGGCGCGCACGAGCCGGCGGTCCCCGAGCCGCGCCTTGTCCCAGAGCAACGCCATGACGAAGAGCGGGAAGACCATCCCGAACACGTAGGCCAGCCCGAGGACCAGGCCGCCCCCGGTGGAGCCGGACAGCGCCGAGAGGGTCATCACCCCGGCGAGCACCGGCGCGCAGCACGACGACGCGATGCCGGAGAACACCCCGAGCGCGAAGAAGCTCGCGGTGTCACCGCGCGTGGTGTCCGGCGACCGCACGAACGAGGGCAGTGACCACATGCGTCCCGACAGCGCCAGCCCGGCCAGCGCGAGCATCAGCACGCCACCGGCCCAGTACAGAGGCGCGTGGTATTGCGCGATCGCGCCCGCGAGCACGCTCACGCCCAGCGTGATCGGCACCAGGATGACGGCCAGACCGGCGGCGAAGACGAACGTCAGCGGCAGCAGGCGCCACCGAGCGTTCTTCACCGCGCCCGCGAGGTACGAGGGCGCGAGGAAGACGATGCAGCAGGGTGCGAACAACGCGACCCCGCCGGCGAGGAACGCCGCGAGGATGCTGCCCGTCGCCAGGAGCTCGGTGCCCATCAGTGCACCGCCGGCACGCGCGCGCCCAGCGCCGTGAGCGTGCGCTCGAGCTTGCGACGCGGCAGCCGTCCCGACGAGAAGAACTCGCCGTCCAGCAGCACGAGCGGCGCCAGCGCCGGGCGGTGCCTGGCCACGAGCGCGCGCCCGTCAGGGGAGGTCGCGTCGACGATCTCCACCACGATGGGGTGGTCCTTCGACAGCTCGGCCAACGTCGCCTTGGCCTCGTCGCACAGATGGCAGGCCGAGGCCTCGACCACCGTGATCTGAGCACTCGGTCGGGCACGGTCGCGCATGGCAGCCTCCTGGGTCAGCTCCGGTACCCAGCAGCCTCGGCCCGGAGCCCGGCACGCCCGCTCGTGGTTCGATCAAGGTTCGGTGAAGACTCCGGAACGACCCCCGGACATGCGGAGAATGGGCGGATGAGACAGACCCCGGCGGCCGGGCGGCGTGCGGTCGTCGTCGACGACGAGCAGGCGCTGGCCGGCCTCATCGGCTCCTACCTCGAGCGCGACGGCTTCGACGTGACGCTCTGCCACCACGGTGGCGCGGCGATCGACGTGCTGCGCGACGTCGACCCCGACGTGGTGATCCTCGACCTCGGCCTCCCCGGTATCGACGGGGTGGAGGTCTGCCGACAGCTGCGGACCTTCTCCGACTGCTACGTCGTGATGCTGACCGCACGGTCCGAGGAGGTCGACACGCTCATCGGGCTGTCGGTGGGTGCGGACGACTACATGACGAAGCCGTTCAGCCCGCGCGAGCTCATGGCACGCGTCGCCGTCCTCATGCGCAGGCCACGGCGCGCGGCGAGCAACGGTGTGGTCGCGTCGGCACCCGCGCTCGAGATCGGGTCGCTGCAGCTCGACGTGGACGGCCGTGAGGCGCACGTCGACGGCGAGCTCGTCCCTCTCACGCGCACGGAGTTCGACCTGCTGGCCGCGTTGGCCGTCCGCCCGGGTTCGGTGCTGTCGCGCCGGGCGCTCATCGACGCGGTGTGGGGCACCGGCTGGGTGGGCGACGACCACCTCGTCGACGTCCACGTGCTGCACGTGCGCCAGAAGCTCGGCGACACCGCCCAGGAGCAGCGCTTCGTGCGGACCGTGCGAGGAGTCGGCTACCGCATCGGCACCGGGTCGTGAGCCCGTCCGGCCGCCGGCATCAGGTCGGGCTCGCGCCTCGGCTGCTCCTGGCGCTGCTGATCGTCCTGGCGACCGCCGCGGTCACCGCCTGGGTCGTCGGCGCGCTCGTCGGGCCCAGGCTCTTCCACCAGCACATGGTGGAGGCCGGGCTCGACGACAACGACGCCGCGGTGCTGCACGCCGAAGAGGCGTTCCGGTCCGCGACGAGCACGGCCGCGACCCTGGCGTTCGCGGCGGCCGCACTCGCGTCGGCCGGCGTGAGCGTGGTGCTCGCGCGGCGCATCGCCGCATCGCTGGGCGCCGTCTCCACCGCCGCCGCGGCCCTCGGGGCAGGCACGTACGGGGTCCGGGTGCCGTCGTCGGGGCTCGGCGCGGAGTTCGACCAGCTGGCCGGGTCCTTCAACGCCATGGCGGACCGGCTCGAGGACGCGCAACGGCTGCGGGAACGGCTCCTGGCGGACCTGGCCCACGAGGTGCGGACGCCGATCGCGACGATCGCCGGGTACCTCGAGGCGGTCGAGGACGGCGTGCGACCCATGGACGAGACGACCGTCGCTGTGCTGCGGGACCAGGCCGACAGGCTGACCCGGCTCTCGCACGACCTGTCGGCCGTCACGCACGCCGAAGCCGGCGACGTCGTGCTCGACCTGGAGCTCGCGCCGCCCGAGCAGCTCGTCCACGCGGCCGTCCAGGCGGCTGCCGAACGCGCCGCCGATGCCGGGGTCGAGCTGCGAGCGCACGTCGACCCGGGCGTGCCGGCGGTCAGCGTCGACCGGCACCGCATGGCGCAGGTGCTGGACAACCTCGTGACCAACGCCCTGCGGCACACGCCGCCCGGCGGCTCGGTCAGCGTCCTCGCGGGCCGCCAGGGCGGTGCCGTGACGTTCGCGGTCTCGGACACCGGGGACGGCATCGCCGCGGAGCACCTTCCGCACGTGTTCGAGCGCTTCTACCGCGCGGACGTCGCGCGCGACCGGGACAGCGGCGGCTCCGGGATCGGGCTGGCCATCAGCAAGGCCCTCACCGAGGCGCACGGCGGCACGATCCTCGCCAGCAGCCCAGGCCCGGGGCGTGGCGCGGTCTTCGTCGTCAGCCTTCCCGCCGCCTCCTGACGGGCGACCTCGACGCTCACCCGGCGCGTCCGCCGGGGCGTGGATACGCTCGCCGAGGCGGCAACGCCGCTGCACGGCGGCAGACGAGGGGAGAGTCCAGTGGGCATCAAGGACGACGACATCACCAGCGAGCCGGCACCCGCAGGGGAAGGCGTGGCGGACGGCGGCGCCAACCCCGGCGGGCACGACGGCGGAGCCGACGGCTCCGCGGGCGAAGGCCCGGCCGACGGCGGCGCCAACCCGGGCGGGCACGACGGCGGAGCGGACGGCTCCGCGGGCGAAGGCCCGGCCGACGGCGGCGCCGACCCCGGCGGGCACGACGGCGGGGCGGACGGCTCGGCGTAGTGGCGCAGGACGCCCTGACGGAGCGCGGACCGGTCACCCGGTCCGCGCTCTCGCGCTGCATCGCCGTCCCGGCCGAGCAGTTCGCGCGCGAGCACTGGGGCCGCGCGCCGCTGCTGTCCCCGGAGCACGACGACTTCCACGACCTGCTCTCGCCGGACGCGGTCGACGAGCTCGTGGGCCGACGAGGGCTGCGCACGCCGTTCATCCGGCTCGCCCATGAGGGCAGCGTGCTGGCCGCGGAGCGGTTCACCTCGTCGGGCGGGTTCGGCGCCGAGGTGTCCGACCAGGTGTCGAGCGACAAGGTGCTGGCCGAGTTCGCGGCCGGCGCGACGATCGTGCTGCAGGGCCTGCACCGGATGTGGCCCCCGCTCGTCGACTTCACGCGTGCGCTCGTCGGCGAGCTCGGCCACCCGGCCCAGGTCAACGCGTACGTGACGCCGCCGTCGTCGCAGGGCTTCTCGCCGCACTACGACACGCACGACGTGTTCGTCCTGCAGGTCTCCGGCGAGAAGCACTGGGTGATCCACGCGCCGGTACACCCGGACCCGCTCAAGGGCCAGGTGTGGACGGACCACCGCGCGGCGGTCGCTGCGGCGGCTGCGGGCGAGCCCGTGATCGACCGGGTGCTGCGTCCCGGCGACGCCCTCTACCTGCCGCGCGGGTGGATCCACTCGGCGACGGCGCTCGGCGACACGTCGATCCACCTGACCGTCGGCATGGCCGCCTACACGCGGGCCGACGTCGTCGACACCCTGCTGCGCGTCATCGGCGACACGCCCGCGCTGCGCACCTCCCTGCCGCTGGGGATCGACGTGTCCGACGCCGACGAGCTCCGGCCGATCGTGCAGGAGACCGTGGAGGCGCTGGTCACGGCATTGACGAGCGCCCCGGACCCCGCCGGCCTGGCGGCCGGGCGGCTCGGCGCACGGTTCGGCCGGGACACGCGTCCCGCACCCGTCGGGCCGCTGGCCACGTTGAGCGCCATCGCCTCCCTGTCCGAGCACACGCGCGTCCGCTGGCGCGAGGGCCTGGGGGGTCGCCTCGAGACCGCCGACGACAAGGTGCGGCTGACCGCGGGAGGCGTCGTCCTGTCGCTGCCCGCCGAGGCGTCGCGCGCGTTGCAGACCCTGCGCACGGGCGACCCGGTCGCCGTCGGGTCGCTGCCCGGACTCGACCGGGCGAGCGCGCTCGTCGTCGTGCGGCGCCTGCTGCGCGAGGGCGTGGTGGTGACGTCGCAGTGAACGACGCGTGGGTGCCGTGCAGCGACGGCGCCCGCGCACGCCAGGACTCGCTCGTGGCCACCGGCTCGCACGGCGACCGCTGGTTCCTCGTCGAGAACCAGGCGGGGTGGGGCCGGCACGCCCTGCTGGACCCGCCGTTCGACCCCACGCTGGGCCGCGCGCTCGTCCACCGGATCGAGGGTGCCGGCATCCGGCCGCTCGCCATCCGGCGGCCCGGGCGCCGCGTGACCCAGGAGGGGACGCGGTGGGCGTTGGTCGACTCCCGCCCGGGCCGGGAGTCGGTGCGCTGGGGGCGGGTCGACGACGAACGCGAGCTGCTGGACGTCCCCCTCGACGGGTCTGCGGGCACCCCGTCCGACCGCCCGGTGCTCGCCGTCTGCGCGCACGGCCGCCACGACCAGTGCTGCGCGGTGCGCGGGCGCGTCGTCGCCGCGCGCCTCGCCGCGGCCTACCCCGAGGAGACCTGGGAGTGCTCGCACCTGGGCGGAGACCGGTTCGCCGGCACGATGGTGCTGCTCCCCCACGGCCTGTACTACGGCTGGGCCGACGACGGGGACGCGGTGGCCATCGTCGACGCCTACCTGGCCGGGCGCATCGACCCCCGGTTCCTGCGCGGCCGCAGCGCCTACTCCCACCCGGTCCAGGCCGCGCAGCACTTCGCCCGCGCCGATCTCGGCGACGACTCCCTCGACGCCTACCCCCCGCTCCACGAGCACCGCACCGCCGACGGCTGGTCGGTGCAGCTGAGCACCCCCGACGGACCGATCACGGTGCGCCTCGTCGAGACGCAGTCAGACCCCCTGCTCTCCACCTGCGCAGCAACCCGCCCCCTCCCGGTCCACCAGTGGACCCTCACAGACATCGTCGACCCCAGCGGTCGGCGTCGCGTCGTGAGCTCGAACGGCACGGGCGAAGGGTGACGGCATGCCGCCAGTGCAGGACGACGGGGGTGGCGTTCCCGGCGGAACGCGGGTACGTTTCGGGACGTTGTACAGAACGTACACGGCGTACATCGTCGCCACCGCGACCACCATCTTCAACCGGGAGCCGCTGTGTCTGTGCTCGAGCTGCCCGCGACCGAAGCGCGGGCACGGTTCAAGGACGTCCTGGACGCCGCCGAGGAAGGCCGGGCGACGACGATCGTCCGCGACCGCGTCCACTTCGCGGTCGTCGACGGTGAGCGACTCCGGTCTGCCCTCGCCGATCTCGTCGACGCTGACGCGCACCTCGTGGCAGAGGCCGGCGGTTGGTCCGCGTTCCTCGTGGGCCGCCCGATCTCGGCGTCGGGAAGCACGGTGGAAGAGGCGATCGAGGACCTGCTCGTCGCTGTGCGCGAGTACGCCGAGGACTTCAACGATCACCTCTCCAGCGCACCCAACCACGCGGCGAACTGGCAGTTCGTCCAGCTGGTCGCACTGTCCGACGACGACGACCTCCGCGAGTGGCTCGTGGGGGACGCC